>NZ_NPDM01000003.1:2500-307977 GCF_002812085.1 Leptospira levettii | reverse complement strand
GGTAAATGGAGCGTATTGGGTGGCGGGTGGATTACCCCACCCAGTTCGATACGGGCGGGGATCTATACCTTCTGACTAGCCTTTCCCTATCTTCAAAAACCCTAATATTCCCAAAACCACCTATACCCACATAACAGACCCCTAAACCACCAAAATACACTTGCAATATCTTGACAAAATGGGAAAATACAAGAACCTTCCAAAGATTCCATTCCATGAAAAAATACCTATTAATCCTCATCCTTGCTTACTCATTTCCAATTTTAGCCATCAACACAGTGATTTTAAAAAATGGCAAAACCATCAAAGGAAAGGTTACCGATCAAAATGAAAGAGGGCTTACCATCCAAACGAGTGATGGAATCCAAACGTTAACAAAATTCCAAATCTTAAAAGTTGTTTATAAAGACGTAAGCGAACAAGAAGCAGAAAAAATTCGCATTGCGGAAGAAAAAAAGTTACGTGATAAGGAAGAGAAAGAAAGGGCAAAATTAGAAAAGGAAAAACAAATCGCAGACGAAAAGGAACGCAAACGTTTAGAAGAAGAAGAGAAACTCGCAGAAAAACAAAGACAAGATGAATTAGCGAAACAAGAATCAGAAGCAGAAAAAGAAGCAAAAGCCGAGGCGGAATGGTTAGCAACTAGGCAACTTGGTCCCTCACCGGCAGCCACAAAATGCGGAGGTCGTTTGGCATTGATTTGGAGATCTGCGGTTTTACCAGGATGGGGACAGTACTGCGGGGGACAAACTACATCTGCAGGTACATTTGGAATCTTATTTTTTGGATCCCTTCTTTATAGTTTGGGTCCCCTACGGACTGAAGAAAAAAATGCAAAATCACATTACGATACAATGGTATTGTTAAATCAAATTGGAGGACCAGGAACTAGACTTACCGCACAAAACATTAGTTTGCCGAGCGAATTCCTAGCAGGATATATCGAAACCTCTATCGCAGACGACTTAATCGTAAAAAGTAAAAACAATGCAAAAGAAGCGAACACTAAGTACTTAGTTGGACTTGGAACGGCAGGTATCATCTACATCACAAATATCATACATGCATATATGATCGGAAGAGATACATACCCAGAAAGACCAGTTGTCCAATCTGGCGGAAAACAATTCAAAGAAGGTTGGGATTTCGAATCTAGTTGGGACAAACCTCAAGGTGTAAATGTGTACCGCCCTCAATTCAATTCGATTTATGCAGAACTTCGATACTCAGTCTTATTTTAAGGAAATTTTTATGAATCGAATTATCTTAACTATTTTTATCTCAATTTTATTGTTCCAATGTAGAATCTTTAAACCATCTAGTTTGGACCCCTCAGAAGACATTGGTTCTTTACAAGCTTTACTAAGATTTCTCGCTTTAGCAGATGCCTTTAATACACAAAGCCAATCTGTACTTTTCATGAAGTTTACCGACTCCAATGGAACTCCCTATGCAAATGGAGTTATCGAATACTTTGTCTATAATGAAGCAGACGAAAACGGTGTGGCTACGTCTCCTTATGGCGAATCTGGGAATGTACAAACTTATACAGCAACACTTGATACATCTGGGAGAGCATTTTTGTTTTTTAGTGAAAGAGGAATTGCAAATATTTCTCTAAAAAATGTAAGCAATACTTTTATAGGGACTGCTTCCTTTCGCATTTACAATGGAATCACAAAACAATTATTTTCCATTTATAAGCAGACAGGGAATGCACAGTACATACTGGAAGATTTAGCAAATTATCGAAATAGGTTATCTACAAGTAATACATTCACATCTCTTGGTTCCGCCAATGGAAGGCAATTCATCTATCTGGAAGTACAATCAAATTTTAATGGTGCCAATAATTTTACAACGACTGGTTACATTGCATCGAGTGCTGACGGTGAATATTATGACCAAATCACAAAAATTGACGGGGTCAGTTTGTCTAGGAACACAACCACGGAAACGGTATTAAAGGTTTCCCTTCCCATGTTTAATGGATCCGAATATGTTTTTTTTCTCTCGGAAGAAAATAGAAATTATCCTGCCTTAACCTTCTTAAGTAATAAAAATTTATATGTGAAATTCTCTGCCTTCTTACCGCCTGCATCTGCAACTGCGATAGAGAAAACTTTACCGAATCTCCATCGATTTTTTGATAGTGATGATAAAACTTGGTATTACCCGGCTCTTTCCTTAGGAAGTGGTAAGTATTTGGGAACTCCTATGTTATCTGGAGTCCCGAGACCACTGATCATCCAATTGGATTCCGATACAACATCTGATTTAGTGAGTGGATTCAGTTGTTTGGCAACAACTCCTGATGCCAACTTGGTTGCTTACCAACTCATTTCATATTTAGGTGTGAATTACTTACAATGCCCGATAAATGCATTTGGAAATACATTCGTATCAAACAGCATCAAAATTCCAGAACTCACCACAAACCCAGTTACCTTTGATGCAGTCTCACCTACTACTTTCGACTCGCCTGTTTTCCCAGTCCAAGACCAATTGGTAGCCGTGTTATTTTCTTCGCCAAATTATTTTGGTACAACCTTTCCAAAAGGTTCCTATATAAACTCGAGCCCAACCATTGTAAAAAATAGTCCCCAGATTACTGGTTTTACTTCAAGTATCGGGGGAGGTTCCTCACGTTTAAGGACTGTCAAAAGTTCTAATTCAATCCATTATTTTTTACTTTCGAATGCACCCAATTTTGCGAGCCCAACAATCGAAATCTATCGTAGTAACGACAACTTAACGAGTGTCAGTCTAGTTCAATCTCTCCCGAGTTTGTATAGTACAGGGATTACAAATCCAGAACAAATCCAATCTGCCAATGGCAAACTCAATTATAGTTATGCCATATCAGCAGGGATAGGCATCGGTTCATTGCCCGTCTACTTAAACTATACCACTCGTGATGATGGCACGTGGGAAAGTTTACCTAAACTCATCAAAATAAAGTAAGAGAAACAATTGAAATAAAAGTATCTGTTCGTATTAATAAGATATTTATTTTACAAACTTGATTTCTTTCAAAAAACTTTGCAGGATCAATTCATATTCAGGTGAAGTGGTTTTGAATTGTTGCAATGAAATTTTTTGAGTCGGATATGGTGCTATTTTTTTGGATGTCGTTTTTAAGTTGGAAACGATCAATTCTGCATCCTCTTTTTCTAATAAATCTCCATCATTAGGAAACAAAACCAAAACTGGATTGGTGATCATTTTTGCCGTATGCTGTGGTGAAACCTCATCAACTAATAAATCACCTCTTAGTTCCGCAATCGACAAACTGAGTGGAAGGAAAAATCGAACCAATCTAGAATAAATACTTTCATAACGTTTTTCCACATAAGACCGCATGTCTTTATAAGGAGTATCTGCTATCACAAAGCCGTATTCGAATTGTCCATCTGCAAATTGTAGTGCAGTTGATGCACCAAAATCGATACCAAAAATTCCAATCCGATCTTCAGGGGTATTGTCTATCTCTGAAAAATATTCAACTGCCCTCTCTAAATCCATTTTTTCATGGTAACCATATGTTGAATACTGTCCGTCACTTTCCCCATGTGCTCTCGCATCATACAAAAATAAACTACAACCTCGTTTCCAAAATGGTGTCGCATATGGCAACATTTGGATTTTAGAATTGGAAAGTCCGTGCAGGAAAATCATCCCACAATTTTGTTTTTTGGGATTTTTAAAATACCAACCTCTCAATCGCAAAACTCCATTTTGGAAACGAATTGATTCTGGTGTGGGCAAATTAAATTCTGAAAACGAGATTTGATTTCTCAAATTTGCATCGTCTGATCCTTTAGAATGCGAAGGTGTTAAAATTTGTTCGGAAAGAAAATAAGAAGCAACTAGCAGAAAGAAGGCGATAAATAGAAAGATCCAACTGAGTGTTTTTTTCATGGACAAGTGCCTAGTAGGAAGTTCTAGGAGCTAAGTCATGTGGGAAGCGAATTTTTCAAAATCTTCCAATTTCAGCCGAAAAAGAATTGCTCTCTTAACTACTTTACCTTCATCTTTAGGAAATCTATGAAACAATATTTAGCGTTTTTCTCCCTACTACTTTCGGTATCGTTAACCAATTGTCGGACAATGGATGCAGCTATCCAATACCCTGAATCAGGGAAATCCAATCTCGGAATCACAAAAGTTGCTGTACTCATTTTTGATATAGAAGAAGCAAAATGGGGTGACGAATTTACGGATGCGGTTTCTTTACAAATCGCCAAATCACTTCCCTTCAAAGTAATTGAACGTGAACAACTTTCGAAAGTTGTCAATGAGCAGAGTTTTTCCAAGACCGGAATCATAGATACGCAAACAGCCGTTAGAATTGGAAAAGTTCTAGGTGTGGATGCGCTGGTTTTTGGCAGAGGTTCTGCTTTAAAAAAATTCGATGATAAAGGCAAGCTCATTCCAAATTTAGTCGATACAGTATCCTTAAAAATCGTTCACATAGAATCCGGACAAGTGATTGTCAACGCACGAAAAAAACCAGGGGCCGATTGGACGATGGCACGACTTTTACAATATAGCTTAGGGCTTGGACTGATTTGGAGTCGAGAGGATATTTTAATTGCAACAAGCCAATATGATTTTGTCGCTGAAAGTTTAGTCGATCGAATTGTAAGTGAATTAAATAAATAAAATTAACTCGACTTTTACGATTGGAACAAGTGGATACAATCGAGTCTAACTTTATAGAACGATAAGGAACCTAAAATGAAAATTAATATTGGAATCCCAGAAGAAGAAAGAAGTGCCATTTCCGAATCATTAAAAAAACTTTTGGCTGATACATACACTCTCTACCAAAAAACACACAGTTACCATTGGAATGTAACAGGGCCTATGTTCCAAACCTTACACCTTCTTTTTATGACTCAATACACAGAACTTTGGAATGCAATTGACCCTATTGCAGAACGAATCCGTTCTCTTGGGTATTATGCACCTATGGGTGGATGGGAATTTGCAAAGTATTCGAGTATATCGGAAGACAAAGAAGTTCCAAAAGCAAAAGAGATGATTAAAAATTTAGTAGAAGGGAACGAAGCCGTGATTCGTACTGCACGCGCAGCTTATGGACCAGCCGAAAAAGGAAATGACCAAGCAACCCTAGATCTATTAACACAAAGACTCGACATTCACGAAAAAACAGCTTGGATGTTACGTTCGTTACTCGAAGAATAAGGAAGTTAACGAAACTCCTTTTGTAACCAATTTCCAAGTTCTTCTAAAAATACTTTCTGGTGGGTAAAATGGATATAATGCCCACCACCTTCAATTTTTACTTTTACATTATTTTGAAAAAACCGGTCCATAATCGATAAATCCGATTCTCTTATGTATTCAGAATTTCCACCTAACAAAAATAAAGTCCGGGTTTGAGAAATTTTATCAAATGAAAATACATCATCAAAAACTCTTCTGGCATGATTGATTCCGTCTACATTCAATTTCCAATGATAAGAACCATCTTCTTTTCGCTCCAAACTCATTTGTAAAAATTGGCGAATGAATGTATCCTTTACATATTTTGCCATTTCCGCATCAATTTCTGTACGTGAGTTAAATCCACTGAGTGGAAACGACATCGACATAATTTCATTATCATATGCAAATGGATAGGACCTAGGTGATATGTCTTGGATGATGAGACGACTCAAAGCTCCTGGGTGCATCAAATCAAAATACATCGCCACAAGGCCACCCATCGAATGGCCTAGTAAAATCGGATTTTGGATTTTTAAATCATGTAAAAATGTTTCTAAATCATTAGCCATGAGTGGTATGGAATGTTCATCACTATGTGGGGAGTCTCCATGATTTCTTTGGTCAACTGCATAAACTTGACCGAACTCAGATAAAAATTTGGCAACTGTCACCCAGTTTTTCGATGAACCAAATAACCCGTGTAAAATGACAATATCACCAATCGATTTATTAGTAGGATCAGAATTTTGAAATGGATAAACTTTGTAATTTAATTTCACAAAACTTTCCTTATAGTTGGAACTTAAGTTAAAATTATCGAAAACATTCTTTTTTTAGAATCTGTAAATGAGGAAGAATTTGTTTTTTTTCGCGAGGACCAATTTCAGAAGCGTAACGGAACATTTGTTTGATTTCTGATTTGATTCCCTCACTAACTGGTGGAAAACATGGAATTGAATCTGGATCTTTTGTCATGGAATTTAAGGTTTTTACGATATCTTTTGTATAAAGGTTAACGTAATTTCCAGTTGGAAATAAATACAAATAACGTAATTTACCTTTCCGTAACTCTTCCAATCGACAACGTAAATCGACCCCACAATCTACCACCGGAATACTTTCTGTTGCCAAATAACCTGCGTAATCCGAATGTTTTGTTTTTGGATAGGATTCTAACAATTTCCAAAAATAATTGGAATCTACATAATATTTTCCAGAAGAATAATCATATAATAATTTTGTTTGGTGGCGTTTTAAAAATTCTAGAGTTTCAGGATCATTGTCTGGTTTGATTCCCTTTTCATTCATCAAATCCACAGTTTTTTTTAAGAAAAAACCTGCTTTTGCTCTAATGAAAATAAACTCATCTCCTGTAAATTTACCCGAAGAAGAGATTGAAAAAATAGTATCAGTGATTTCCTCTTTTGCCAAAAAATCCACTTGTTTCGATAGTATCAACTTCTCAGCTTCAAATAATAATGTGGAGAGGTATTGTTTTTTTGGAACAGAACGTACGAGAGATCGTTTGATAAATCCAGAAAGTCCATCTTGGAGTTTCACTGGAATCCAATCTTCTTTAGGACTTTCCAGTGAATTTTGGTCATACGTAACAGGTTCACCAAAATTTAGTTTTCGTAAAACGTCACTCTTTTGGTCAGCAAACAGATGTAAGTTAAGACCAATAACAGGGATCACAATTTCAGAATGGTTGTCCCTTTTTAAAAGTTCAGAAGGTTTTGAATTTTTTGGTTTTTCTTGGAAGGTAGGAGCTGAATAGAGTGAAGTTAAAAAAAGCGGAACGGCTAACAAAGCCAAAGCGAACTTTCTTTGAGACCCAATTTGAAGACTAGGACCAAAATTTTGCATTTTGTTACCAATCAATACGAATCTATATAGATTAGAATCTAGTAAATCTGCCCCTTTACAAAATAGATTCAGTAAAGGGACAAGTCTCATCTTATTTTTGTAAATCCAAAACCATTTGTTTGATGCGAGCCACACCTTTTTCGATGTCTTTATCACCTAACGCATAAGACAATCGGATGGCTTTGTCATCTCCAAATGCAATACCAGGCACTGCTGCCACATTGTATTTATCGAGAAGAACATCACAAAAAAGTTTCGAAAGAGAGTTTTCTTTTTTCTCAACCAGGAGTCGTTTGAACCCAGGAGTTTCATATACACCCGTAATATAAGGGAATGCATAAAAAGCACCTTCTGGCATCCGACATTCCACACCTGGGATCTCACGGAGAAGTCCCACGATGAGTTTACGACGTTTGTCAAATGCCTTTAACATTTCTGCAACAGGTGTTTGGTCGCCAGTCAGAGCCGCTTCTGCAGCTGCTTGGGAAATGGAAGATGCGTTACTAGTGGATTGGCCTTGCATGGTATCCATGTTTTTGACAATCTCTGCATTGCCCGCCCCGTATCCAATCCTCCAACCCGTCATGGAATAGGCTTTTGATACACCATTGATGACAAAGGTTTTTTCCTTCATTTTGTCGGAGATCATCGCAGGGTTCACAAATTCCAATCCATCATAAATGATTTTTTCGTAGATATCATCCGATACCGTAATGATGTCTTTGGGTTCCAAAACTTTCACGAGTGCTTCTACATCCGAACGAGTGTAAGCAGCTCCCGTTGGATTGGAAGGGGAATTAAAGATAAATACTTTTGTTTTGGATGTGATTGCTTTTTCCAATTGGTCTGCTGTGATTTTAAAACCGCTGGAAATATCCGTTGGTACAATCACAGGAGTACCCTCTGCTAAACGAACAATGTCCGCATAACTCACCCAATACGGTGCAGGGATAATTACTTCATCTCCAGGATTGAGAGTTGCCATAAAAAAATTGTACAGAACTTGTTTTCCACCCGTTCCCACAATGATTTGATTTTTTTCGTACTTTAATCCGTTTTCTGTTTCAAACTTCTTGATAATGGCATCTTTCAGAGAAACAGTTCCACTCACTGGAGTGTATTTTGTTTTCCCTTGGTCCATTGCTTTTTTAGCAGCTTCTTTGATGTGAACTGGTGTATCAAAGTCAGGTTCTCCTGCTCCAAATCCAACCACATCAAGTCCACTCGCTTTCAATTGATTGGCTTTAGCCGTGATCGCGAGAGTGGGAGAAGGTTCTACGACATCGAGTCGTTTTGCTACAAGTTTCATTTTGTCCTCTATTTCGTGAGTGATTCTTCTGGAACTGTTTCTTTGAACTGGTCCAAAGTATAAATTTCGTATTCATACCCTTGTTCGGTGAGGAAGAGTTGTCTGTTTTGGCCAAACCTTTCTTCATTGGTATCACGCGAAATCAGTGAGTAAAAAATAGCAGTGTTGTCTTGCGATTTCGGACGAAGGATACGCCCCAATCGCTGTGCTTCTTCCTGTCTTGATCCAAACGTTCCCGAAACCTGAATGGCAATGTTTGCATCTGGTAAGTCGATGGAAAAGTTTGCCACCTTTGATACTACAAGTTGTTTGATTTGACCCGTACGGAACGCTTGGTAGAGTTCTTGTCTTTCAGGCAAAGGAGTTTTTCCCGTAATCAAAGGGATTTTGAAAGTTTGGGAAATTTCTTCTAACTGATTGATGTATTGTCCAATCACCAAAATGTTGTTAGTTGAATGTTTCTTTAGAATATAACTAATCGCACGAAGTTTTTCTGGATTTTCTGATGCCAATCGGAACTTCTCACGGTCATCCGCAACAGAGTATTTCATACGAAGGTCATCTTCCATCGGAACACGAATTTCCACACAATTGGCTTCCGCAATCCAAGACTTTGCTTCGAGTTCTTTCCATGGTACATCATACTTTTTCGGACCGATGAGAGAGAACACGTCTTCTTCCAGTCCATCTTCTCGAACAAGCGTTGCAGTTAAACCTAACCTACGTTTGGCTTGCAGTTCTGATGTCATACGGAATACAGGCGCAGGTAATAAATGCACCTCGTCATATACAATCAGTCCCCAGTTGTTCGCACTGAAGATATGAAAGTGGGTGAAGTCCCCTCCTTTTTTCTTCCTATGAGTGAGGATATTATAAGTGGCGATGGTAATCGGTTTGATTTCCTTTAATTCGCCAGAATACTCCCCAATGTCTGATTCAGGGATATCAGTTTTATCTAAAATTTCATTTCGCCATTGGCGGATGGACAAAGTGTTCGTAACAAGGATAAGTGTTTCTGCTCCTACAATTTGCATCACACCCATTCCCACAATGGTTTTCCCAGCACCGCAAGGAAGTACCACAACCCCAGATCCTCCTTCATTACGCCCACCAGCATGAAAAGCTTCCACAGACGCTCTTTGGTAGTCGCGCATTCCAAATTTAATTCCACTAATGGTTACTGGACGTAAGTTAAACGGATATTTATTCCCTTCATCATAACCTGCTAGGTCTTCTACTGGGAAACCAATCTTGATTAACGCTTGTTTGATGTGACCACGGTATTCTTTTTTGATTCGAATTTTATCACCTTCCATTCCATCCACGAATGGTTGAACGGCACGGTTGTTTGCAATCTCAGTGATAAAACCTTTTTCGTTCGAGATGATGTACAACTCTCCCGACTCTTCTTTTACGAGTTTTACTTTTCCATACCGAGAGATTTGTTCTCTCACTTCGTTCATCACGTTTTTCGGAACGGAATAACGGGCAAATTTAGTAAGCCCTTCAATGATTTCATCAGCTGTCATTTTAATAGAAGCAGCATTCCACAACGAAAGTGGAGAAATACGGTAAGTATGCATGTATTCAGGGCTTTTTTCGAGCTCTGCAAACTTGGCAATGAGGTCCCGACAGGCTTCAAATTCTGGGTTATCCACCTCTAGAAGCATTGTTTTGTCACTTTGTACGGTGAGTGGCTTGGTCATGGTATTCCCTCTCAATTTAACCAGGCTGGGGAGAGAAAGCACCCTGTCAACCCATTTGATTTTAAGAGATTTTGGATGCTTTTTCCCGCCATTTTTAGGGCAAAACCAAAAAGAACGAACAAAAACAAACCAACTCCCGTCTAAACTTTGTTAACTTATATTAGAAAAATCGATTGCATTTTTTGGATCGGTTTTAGCGTTCCCAATCATTTTTAAAATAACAATAAATAGAAAAAGGGTCAGGCTCCTTCGGGGTTCGCTTCCGCTCCCGTCATATCCCTTCGCCTAACGACGAAGAGATATGACCAAGCCCTTCGGATCCTTAACGCGTGAGATAGGATTCTAAAATGGACTCAGTGGCATTGACCAAATGCATACGATCGGTTAAATACTTGCGGAATTCTCTTGCCCCTCGTTCTCCAAAGTACAAACCCAAGATATGCCGAAGCACATGGTGGACTTTCCCGCCATTTTCACGAACAGATCGTATATAAGGAATCATAGATTCAAATACAGATTCTCTTGTCTTTGGTGTTTCTTTTGATCCAAAATACAAAGAATCCACATCGGAAAATAAAAATGGATGATCATAGGCAGCTCGTCCAATCATCACACCATCTACTTTTGTTAGATGTTGTTTTATTTCTTCATGAGTTTTGATCCCCCCATTGATCGTTATCGGCAAATCAGGGAAATCTTGTTTCAGTTGGTAAACATCTTCATAACGTAGCGGAGGAACCGTTCGGTTTTCCTTTGGTGAAAGTCCCTCAAGGATGGCAATCCTTGCGTGTACAATACAATGGTCCACACCCGCTTCTTTGATTTTGGAAACAAAATGGTATAAATCTTCGTAACTCTCTTTCCCATTGACACCAATTCTATGTTTGACGGTCACAGGAATTTTTACTTTAGTCTTACAAGAGGAAACCATCTCTGCGACAAGATCTGGTTCTTTCATGAGGCATGCCCCAAAACTTCCACTTTGTACTCTGTCTGAGGGGCAACCTACATTTAAATTGATTTCATCATAACCATAATCTTCCCCAATTTTAGCACACTCTGCAAGTGCGACCGGTGAATCTCCACCTAACTGTAAGGCAATGGGATGTTCTTCTTTTGAGTAACCCAAATATCGATGGTTGTCTTTACCCCGAAGGATGGCTCCCGTGGTCACCATCTCTGTGTAAAGTAACGCGTGTTTGGAGATAAGTCGGATAAAAAAACGGAAATGTCTGTCTGTCCAGTCCATCATCGGAGCAACAGAAATGCGGTGCGATGGGACTGAACTTGGCAAAAAATTCTCCTATGCTTCTTGTGGGTGTTCCTCTCTCGATGGAAGGCTTAAAACCGAGGCAATTTCTGTCGGAACCCCTCTGTGAATTTCTTCGGAAGCAATTACTGCAAAGTTCCTTGGAGGTAGTTCCTTTGTCAAAAAGAATGCAAAGGCTTGCCTTAAGTATCTTGAAACAACAAATATTAGAAACCGATTTTCATCCAATGCTTTCTGTAATTCATTATAAACCGATTCCAAGATCCTTACCCTGATGTCATGAGGAAGGATGATGAGTTTACTTCCATCGGTTTCATCAAGTGTGATACTTTTGTTCATACGATCAATGATCCTTGGATCAATGGTTACCACATGTAACTTACCATCAGGGGAAAGGAAATCATTGATAATTTGGCGAGATAGCGCTTGCCTAACATGTTCTGCCAAATCGAACGGATTGTTTGTGCGAGGGAGATGGTTTGCAATCGCATCCATAATTTTAGGAAGGTTCTTAATGGAAAGTCCTTCTGCCAATAGATTCTGTAAAGTTTGTTGGATGATCCCAAGTCTTCCTTGTTTGTCATAATCCAATTCACCCACAAGAGTAGGATGGGTTTGGCGTAAATGTTCGAGAAGTGCCTTCACTTCTTCTCTTCCTAGAAGTTGAGATGCATAATTGGAGATGAGTTCTTTTAAGTGAGTGATGATCACAGTCGATGGATCTACTACTGAATACCCTTTGTTTTCCACTTCAATTTTATCATTTGGATCAATCCAAGTCGCTTTTAAACCAAACGCAGGTTCTGTGAAAGGTTCACCGACAATTGGTTCCAAATTACGAGCGGTATTGTTCATCGCCATAAGCCTATCTGCTTTTACAGCTGCTTGTCCAACCACTACACCATTGATGCGAATGCTATAATTGTCATGAGGGATCTCCAAATTGTCAATGATCCGAATCGCTGGAATCACAAGTCCAAAATCAATGGCAAATTTTTTACGAGTATTTGCAATTTGTTCAAGCAAATGCCCACCGGAAGAAGCATCCACTAACGGCAGTAAATCGCGACCTAGTTCTACCTGGATGGCTTCGACAGAAATTTCTTTGATGTAATTTTCTGGTTTTTTCTCTTGTACTTTCTCTTGGGATACAGTTTCGATTTTTTTGATTTCTTCTTTGGCAACTTGTTCGATCGAATACCCTAAATACCCAATGGCACCAGATAAAAAGAGAAGTGAGAAAAAAGGAAGACCAGGAATGAGACTTGCCATTCCAAGTGCCCCTGCAACTACATATAATGTTTTTGCGTTTCCAAAAAGTTGGTCTTTGATCTCTACGGTTAGTTTTTTTTCGGAACTAGATCTTGTGACGATGATACCTGTTGCTGTTGTGGAAAGTAAACCTGGGATCTGGGATACAAGTCCATCTCCAATGGTAAACTTACCATACGTTTCAATCGATGCTAAAAATGATTCCCCACGAATGGTAGACCCAATGAGAATCCCACCTATCAAGTTGATGGCGGTAATGATTAGCCCTGCTCTTACATCCCCTTGCACGAACTTGGATGCTCCATCCATAGCCCCATAAAAATCCACTTCGCGTTGGACTTTTTTTCGTTTTACCTTTGCTTCCGCTTCCGTGATGGCACCACTGTTAAGTTCCATATCAATGGACATTTGTTTTTGTGGTAATCCATCGAGTGTAAACCTTGCTGCCACTTCCGAGATCCGAGTTGCACCTTTGGTAATAACTAACACCTGTACAATGGTAAGGATAATAAAGATAATAAGTCCTACTACATACTTTCCAAGTCCAGACTCTCCACCTACCACAAACGTTCCAAATGCTTCGATCACACTCGAATTCATAGCGGGTCCTTTGGAAAGGATCTGTCTAGTTGTCGATACGTTCAGAGCTAAACGAAAGAGTGTGGTGATAAGGAGTAAACTAGGGAAAATCGAAAATTCACTCGGTTCTGTTACCGATAAAGCTGTCATGAGAATGAGAAGCCCAAGCCCTATACTCACAACAATCAGGATATCCAAAACAAATCCTGGAAGTGGGACAATTAACATCCCAAGGATCATCAAGGTTCCCACACCTAACACAACATCGGATTGTTTTAAAATATCTCTAAAGTTCATATGGTTATGCCATTCCTACTTTTTTTTTGAACTTCTCAAGCGTGATGAGGATTTGCACCACTGCTTGGAAGAATTCTTGTGGGATTTCTTCCCCCACCTCAACTTGTGCATATAAAAGACGAGCTTGTTTCGGACTTTCTACGATGGGCACATCGTTTTCGCGTGCAATCCTTCGTATTTCCAATGCTAGGCGGTTTTCGCCTTTTGCGATCACACGGGGTGCAGAATCCCTACCCATTTCATAAGACAATGCAACTGAATAATGAGTTGGGTTTGTGATGACCACATCGGCTTTGGGAACTTCACGTAACATATTACCTTGCATCATGTCACGAGCTAGTTGCATCCTGCGGTTTTTCATCACAGGGTCCCCAGAATCTTCTTTCATCTCTCGTTTGGCTTCCGAAGGAGTTTGTTTTAAGGATTCTTCAAACTCAGATTTTTGGAAAAAGAAATCGGCGACGGCAATCCCAAGTAACAAAAGACCAACTGCCATCATAATCTTAAAACCAGAATAGGTAACAAGTGAGATAGCTTGCATCATCCCCATATTCCCAGTGAGCAAAACTTTTAGAAAATCTCCAGAGATCAAAATGTAACTAATTACACCAATTAACACTACTTTTGCGAGAGACTTTACTAGATTGAATAATGTTTGGCGATTTGGTAAAACTCGTTTAAAATTGGGAGATATACGATCAAATCGAAAGGACAAAGCTCTTGGTGAAAACATAAATCCCACTTGCACTACATTTCCCACAATTGCAAATACAAGGGTGATCGCAAGGACTGGCCATAATAAGTTAAAAAAATCTTTGGAAACACCAGAAAGGATGACACGGAACTCTTCTGCCCCAAATCGTTCGTGGTGCATTCCCATAGGTAAGTATTTTTTAATGAAGATAGCTGTGTTTTTAATAAAGGTGTCACCGAGTAAAAAAAGAACACCCGTCCCACCTAACAAAACTAATGTGGATGCAACTTCATTGGATTTAGGGACATTCCCTTTTTCCTTTTCTTCTCGCCTTCTTCTCTCACTAGGAGGTTCTGTCCTTCCCTCATCCGCTGCTGCAAATAGTTGCAGTTGGATTTCATAAGGCCCTGTGAAAAAGCTTAAATCTTCATCACAAACAAGTGTCAGTTGGTTATCTGAAAATACAGAACCATGCCGAATACTCTGGAATCGTTCCCAAATAGAAGAAAACATACGAAACAAAGTATGCCAAATTGAAGGAATCGTAGGGAACTGAGTCCAAAAACCAAAATTCGGTTTCATAAACTTGGCCACTCACGAACGAGTAAACTCGCTTTGTCCATGGAGATTTGGATCCCTTGTACCATTTGTGTGGCAATAAATGTAAGGGTTGCAATAAGAGTGAGGGTTCCGATAAACACTTTTAAGGGAAAAGACATGGACATCACATTCATTTGTTGTGCCGCCTTTCCCATAAGTCCTTCTGCAAGAGAGACCAAAAAAAGTATACCCATGACAGGAAGTGCAATCTTAAACGATACAACAAACATAGCGCCGATTGCATCTTCTATCAAACGAAACAACCCACTATTCACTTTATCTGTGAAAGAGATGATACGAATTTTTTCAAAAGAATAAGCAAGGGTTTCAATCAGAAAACGGTGAGCACCAATCACAAGGAATAAGGCCGTTGCCATTAAGTTTTTCATGGTTCCAATGGCAGGGAGAGAGTTTTGTGTCACAGGATCAAGAATCTCTGTATAACCAAAACCAATTTGGTTATTAAAAAATTCACCAGCCATCTGAAAGGCGCTAAACACGAGTGAGACGAGAAACCCAATAAACACTCCGATGAGCATCTCCGAAATGATCATAATCCCAAAATTGACCATATGACCAGGCACAGGTGGCATGTAGTTTGCTACAACAGGGTAAATGATGAGAGAAACCATAAAGGAAAAAATCATTCGAAGCGAGAAGTTGATTGATTCAGATGAAAAAAATGGGGCCACAAGGAAAAGCCCAAGTAGTCTTACTAAAACAAAAAGGAAAGATTGAAAGTGTAAGATGAATGCTTCCATATCATATCTTTTCAATCATAAAAAAGATTTCTCTGGTATAGTCCGTCATCACACGTACCATCCAGGCTGAAAAAAAGACAATCACGGCAAAAATGGAAACAAGTTTTGGAACGAATGCAATCGTTGGTTCTTGGATGGAAGTAGTTGTTTGCAAAATCCCAACGATGAGTCCGACCACAAGAGCTGTGATGAGGATCGGACTTGAAATTTTCAAAGTTACGATAAAAGCTTCCCGCATCATATTGACCACATCTACTTCTGTCATTTATAACTCCTTACGAGTTCCAGAACCAGTAAGTTCCATCCATCTATTAAGATAAAAAGAATGAGTTTTAAAGGAAGGGAGATCATAACAGGAGGTAACATCATAAAACCCATGGCAAGTAGTGCAGAAGCCACAATCAGATCGATGACGATAAAAGGGATAAAGATATAAATACCGATGATAAATGCTTTTTTGATTTCACTCAGCATAAATGCAGGCACAAGCACATAAGAAGGAACATCTTCAAATGATTTAACATTTTGTACTTTGCCAATTTTTAAAAAGAGAGCCACATCTTTAGTCCCATCTTTCCCGAGTTGCCTGATCATAAATTGACGTAAGTGTTTCATGGATCCTTCCATAAACGCAGATTGGTCAATTTTTCCATTTAAGTAAGGTTGCAGAGCTTCCTCATTCACCTTCCCAATCGTAGGTGCCATGATAAAAAATGTCACAAACAAAGCAAGACCCATCATCACTTGGTTAGGTGGGAGGTTTTGCAAGGAAAGTGCTCGTCTCACAAAATCAAATACAATCACAACTTTGGTAAACGATGTCACACTCATCACAATCGCTGGCGCAAGTGAGAGGATTGTGACCAAAAAAAGAATCATCAGCGATAAACTGGTTTCTTTTGGCCCTCTCGCCTCATTTACGTTAAATGATAGATTTGGAATGGGAATCCTTGACCCCTTGTCTTGAGCAAGAAGTCCCGCGAACCCACTCGCAGAAATGAGAAATAAAATACTAATGAGAAAAATAATGGATTTATGTCTCTTTAAGAAGGAAAAAAAACGAAGTTTCATGCCTCTCCTCCTTCCAAAAGTTTACGGTGTTTGCGAAGCCGTTCCAAACCTTCTTTTGCCTTTCTTTGGATTTCGGCAGCACCATCCATTTCCAAACCTTCCATTTGGTTTGGATTGATACGGATTTTCCTTTGTGCTTTGGATTGTAAACTTTCAAGCACTGTTTCCAAAAAGTTGGGAACATAAGGATCCGCTTCTTCTTTCATTTTTTGGATTTGGTTTTTTTCATCTGGTGCCGTGACTTCTGTGAGTAAACTCACCGATCCATCTGCAACACCTAACACGAGAGTACGACCACCTACTTCAATGATTTGAACCGATTGTGTAGCAGACAAAGGTAAACTCGAAAGTACCTTCATAAACCCTTTTACGGGGTATTTTGCCGATTTTGATTTTTGCATTTGCAAAACCAAATAATAACCAGCACCGACGAGTATCGCGAGTACAAATAAGATCTTAACTAATATCCAAGTAGCTGAAGGGGAATCATCTTGGTTTTCATTATAACGTTCTTGGATTAAATTGGGTTCTTCTTGTTTTTTCCCTTCGGCCGACTGATTTGTGTTTGCCGAAGCACCGAATCCACTCCCTTGTTTCCCATTTGATTGGTTGTTTGTGTCTAAATTAGAACCTGAATTTACATTCGAACCATTATCTGGTGATCCTGGTTTAGATTTGGATTCACCTAATTCTTGGCGTAAAATCTGATCTAATTCTTTGGTTTCTGTATTTTGAGAAAACACTGGGATAAAAGAAAAAAGTAAGAGTATAGAAAAGTACATAACTTTCCCACTTCGTCTTTTCATTTTCCTTTCTGTTTGGATCATTTTTCGCCTTTGAGTCTGTCGGTAGGACTAACGATATCAGTAACACGAACACCAAAGTTTTCATCAATCACCACAACCTCACCTTTGGCGATGAGTTTTCCGTTCACAAGTAAATCCACTGGCTCACCAGCTAACTTGTCTAGTTCGATGATGGAACCTTCTCCTAAACCCAAAATGTCTTTGATGTACATTTTGGTTCTTCCGAGTTCCACGGTAAGAGCCATTTGAACATCCATGAGAAGATTGAGATTGGTTTGACCTGGTCCACCACCAGCCGTAGCAAGAGAAGGGAAATTCACACCTTTAATGCCAACGGAACTCTGTCCACCCCCCATTCCCATGTTTGGTTGCATATTGACATTCATGCCACCAGACTGCTGTTGTTGTTTTTGGCCTCCACCCTTTTGGATATCAAGGATTGAGTTTGCCATCGATAATGCGATTACATAGTATACTTTAAAAGAGCCAACTCCATCGATGTTTAAACTGAGTGATGTTTTCACCAAACTACTGTCATCTGGAAGTTGTAAATCACGCCCTGAATTCACAAGGGAAATCTCTGGTGGGCTACCAGACATGGTTCCACCAAGTTTCATACCAATTTGCGCTGTTACGGTTCCAAGGATTGGAGCTAATGAGTCTTTTAGTGTTTGGAGTTGTGCGTTATCGAGTTGGCCTGGAGGGGCCATTCCACCCATCATCACACCTGCAATTTTTGCAGCATTTTCTTGCGCCATGACAAGACAAACTCGCCCCGCCAAACTGCCGCTAATTGTAGAATATAAACTTACCGACTTGGAGCCCAACTCTTTTTGGATGTCAGCAGAGGAGCTCGATTCGGTGGCAGGGTTCATAAAACGAGTGTTTTTTGCCAAGATCGTGCCAAGTGTGTTCCCCGCCACCTGGAATGCAGAGCCGATCACATCAGAAATAATGTCGCGGTCAATAGGAGATAGGTTGTCCGATGACGAACTGGATGCGCCACTTAAGGAAGAGAGGTCGAATGTATCATCCGCACCTTGTAGTAATGCGTCTATCTCGTCTTGTGAGAGTGAACCTTCACCCATGCCCTTTTATCTCCGGAAAAACTTAGGATAATGAGACATAATACGAATGTTTTTGTCACTCAGTTTTTTTCCGAATTGACAAAAAGTAACCAAACCTCAGTCAAAGGCGCCGGAATTTCCCTCAGCGTAGGCTCGTAAATGGTCATAGGAATAAATTCCCGTATTGTGGTAGTCACTCCATACGATAGAAATCGCATACCGACCTACTTTGGTCCAAGAGATGAGTTTGATGGAGTCTATATGGCCAGTGGCTTGCCCCACTTTCCCGCCATGACCACCCCGGCAAGTCGCACAGGGACATTTTTTACGTAGGTCTAACAACGAGTATTTGCTTCCATGCCCATCTTTCCACTCGATATAGAGGTAGTCGTCGTCGAAAGAAATTTCTTTTGGGAAGGTAGCAAGTTGTGAATTCATATTAGAATTTGACCGGTAGGCTTGTTTTTTTGGATTTAAAATGTCCGACAGTAGTTCCGTATTGGATTTTATCTCCGAGTTGGATGTTTGTCAAATCAATCGTATCGTTTTCGAACACTAAGATCACAGTGGAACCCATTTCAAAACGACCCATCTCGGAACCTTTCTCAATCATGATGGAGACGTCTTTGTAGTGGTGTTCCTTGGCAAAACGAATCCAATTATTGGTCACAATTTTATTGTCGTAAGTGACTCGGATTTTACCCACATTGGATGCCCCTACTTTGATCACGGCAATTTTCCCGTATTCGGTTTGTAAGAAGGTGATTAACCTTTCATTTTTTGGAAAAAGACCTCGGATATTGAGAACTGCTAAGTCGTTTACAGGGAATAATTTTCCTGGTTCATAATAATATCCTAAAATTTGTCCAGCAAATGGGCTGTGGATTCTATGATAATCTTGCGGGGAAAGATAAAAGGTAATGTATTTACCGTTCGTAAAATGTGGGTAAAACTTCTCAGAACCTAACAACTCTTTTACGGAATAATCAATTCCTTTTGCTTGGATGATGGTAGATTGGTTGATATTTCCGAAACTTGTGATTTTTGAATCTGTTGGAGAAACAACTGCATTGGGTGCAGAGTCAATGATACGGGCTTCGGCACGAAGAGCACGAGTGAAAAACTGATTGAGGGAAGCATACTCTTTGATTTCCAGTTCCGCTTCACTTAAATTGATCTTATAGGCTTTTGCAAATGCCTTTAGGATCGGGATCATCATAAATCTTGGCAGTTTGAGAGTCGAAAAATACCCAAAAATTTTGGAGATTAGGTTTTTAGGAAGTAAGGTTAAAAAGAGTAAATAAATATCTTTGAAAATTTCATACCTTGCCCCTGATTCAGAGAGGTATTTTTTGAGTTCCAGATTAGCAGATTTGCCAAGTAACATGAGAGACACTAGCAGTGGAACACTTGTGATGACAGCTGCCACATACCCCCAATGCATTACAAAGGATAAAACATCTACTCCAAACTTTACATATAAATATGCAAAACCAAGTGTTGACCCAATGAATAACATTCTAAAGAAGTTTGAAAACTTTTCACCAAACACATAAAAGGCGTTCTGTTCACCACTGTAAAACCAACCAGCCAAACTCAAAATTCCAAAACAAAGAAAGGATACAACAAACAAGATGACTGGAAGGGAATCTTTTTGTTCCAGAATTCGATTTGGGAACATTAGAATGGTTTCAAGGTTCACGGCACCATAAGAGTATAAAACATACCCAACCATTGTCGCCATGATAAATCCTTCAAAGAAAGATGCAAGCATACTCACTAATCCTTGTTTGGCGGCATAGTCAGTTCTAACAACTCCAGCAATCCCTGAGGACTTTCCAACGGCAGTTTCTGTTGATAAAAAGAAAGTACTTAAGGAAACAGAAAGAGCCCTTAATACCCCAAATGCTCCTCCACCCTGTAAGGCCTTAATTGAAAACGCCTCTTTGGTAACATCTGACAAAAACCCGAGAAAGGAAATCATCCCATTTGAAAAAAGGGAAATGTATCCAAATAGAAATAATAAAATTCCGATTGGTGCAAGGATACTTGCAGCTTTTCCAACTCGCCTAACACCACCTATCACGATGAATAATAAAATGACAGAGAGTGAAATGGGGCCCGATAATCCCGATAAACTGAGTCCTTCTTTTGTTAAGTAAGTGAGTCCAACAAAAGGGAATATCCCCCCAAATACAAGAACTGTCACAAGACTTGCCAAGGAAAAGGCAACAGCGAGCCACTTCGCACGAAGGGCTTTTTCGATGAAGTACATGGGACCTGAAAGGTAACGACCACTCGGAAGTTGGTTTCTAAATTTGACTGCTAAGGTAGAAGAAACAAACCGAATCGGCATCACAAAAAGGCTCATGACCCATATCCAAAAAAGAACACCAATCCCACCGTAGGCGATGGCAAGAGCAGTTCCGATGACCGAACCTGCAAGTAACGAGGAACCTATACCTGCAAAAAAAGCTTGGGAATGTACAAGTTGCCCTTTGGACCCTTTAAAATCCATGTTTCCAGTTAGAATTTTGAGGGATAAAAAGAGGAATCGGATCTGAGGGAATCCCAATCGAATGCTTAAGTACACTGATGCGATGAGGATGAGGTAAAAATATGGGCTTAGGATGTCTGATCCTAAAATGAGATTAAACTTAGATCCGTTTTGAAAGAGTGTTTCCATATAGGTTCTTCCTCACGAAATTGGATGAAATTGTTATGTCAAGATGTATTGTAATCCTTTCGTTTCCCGTTTTTCTATTTTCCTTTCTGACAAGTGGGGGTCTTACTGCAGAACCTTCTGGAATCGAAGTGGGGATGCGTTATGGTGCAGGCGAAAGAATTCCTGGAAGGTTTGATGGTGACTTAAGGCAATTTTCTTCCACGTTTAACCCTCTTGTTTTTTCCGATGTAAACCTCAAAGGTGGAAAAACAACCAACCTATACGAAGGATTTATACGATTTTTATTAGATTCGAGAAATCGAGTTGGTTTTTATATCGGCAGGAATGATTGGCAAATCCTACAACTAACTGAAGTTACAAGTGATTTATACTACACAAAATTAAATTCCGAAATTTATTCCTATCATGTCCTTGGGATGTATCATTTTTCAATGCCAATCTCGCGAAATTTTGAGTGGGAAAATGGAGTGGGAATGGGTTTTGCTTCTGCAGATTGGAATATTCGAGGGTATTCCATTGGAGAACCACTACCCAATACACAGTATTTTAACCAAAGAGGTAGGCTTAGAGGGAGCGGACTTGTTTACCGTGTGGAAACTGCCATCAATCGCAGGTTATACGAAAATACTTTTTTCCAAATAGGAATTGGATACCATCACATCGCTATTGATAAATTTAGTGGGAATTATAACGGAGAAACATCAAGTTTTTACATTCGGGCAGACGGTCGAGTGGGTGTCATTGATGATACAAGAATTATCGATGCGACTGTGAGCACTGCACAAACATTTCGGAGGTTAGATATGAACACAGGTGCATGGACATTGTATTTTTCAGCCTTCCAAAGGTTTTTGGATTGACGATCCGAAAGAAAGGATGAAATTCTTTAAGAAAATTACATGAAATCCCCAAAAATCATTACCATCGGTATCAAAGAATTGGCCCACCAAAAGGTCATATTGGCTGCTTGGTATAACTTTCTAAAAGAAAACTTCGATGCAAAAAAAGTTTCCGCAGATGAGTTTACTTTGTTTTTACAAGCACATGTTATGTATGATTTAGATAAAGATCAAATTGAATTGATGTTATCTGGATCTGAACCATTACTCGAAGAATTCAAAAAGTCTATCTTTGGATGAACCTCCAGATCTTCGGCACAAAAAAATGCAAAGATTCTAAAAAGGCACAACTCTTCTTTCAGGAGAGACGTATTCCTTTTCAATTTATCAACTTACAAGAAAAAGAAATGAGCAAAGGGGAACTCAGATCCATACTTGGAAGTGTCAGTTTAGATGATTTGATTGATACCGAATCTAAAGTTTATGAAGACAAAAACTTAAAATACATGTTATACGATAAGGAAGAGGCTTTATTAACAAATCCCCTTCTTTTTAAAACACCTATTGTTAGAGATGGTAAAAAAGCAACGATTGGATTTGTACCTGATGTTTGGAAACAGTGGTTGAACGATTCCAAAAAATAAATGATAGAAACAAAAGTAGAAACAATCATTCAAAAACCGGTTGCCGAAGTATTTGCATATGTTCGCAACATGGAAAATCAAATTTATTATAACAATAGCATACACGAAGCAAAGGCAACAAATCAAGACGCTACAGAATACAAAATCCAAATTGATTTGGGAATCTTCAAATTAAACGAAACTTATAAAATTAACGAAGTTGTGGAAAACAAATTGATTGTGGCAAGTTGCACAGCAAATGGTATGAAATTCACTGATCGATATGAATTTTCTGAGAATGGTACTTTTTGTTCAGTCAGTGTAACAGACAGGATGGAACTAAAAGGCCTATTCCAATTGAGTGAAGGCCTTGTCAAAATGAATCTTAAATCACAAATGATAGAGAATCTAAAGTCTTTAAAAAAAATTTTAGAATCTTAATTCCTTCTCACTTTTCAGAGTTTTTACGTTTTGCATGGTCTTTTACAAGTTCTGGTAATAAAGGTAATGAACTATGAATCCTATGCATTTCAAGGGCGGGCCTTGCAGGAATTCCGAAATATGCAGTTTTTTCCTTTGAATCTTCCGTTAGTCCAGATAACCCCAAAAGAATAGATCCTTTTTTCATCGTTAGGTGTTCTGCGACTGCGGATTGTCCTGCCAAAAAACATCCATCTTCGATAGTAACAGATCCAGCTAACACTGTTGCACCTGCAATATAAACATAATTCCCAACTCGGCAATTATGACCAACATGAACATGGTCATCAAATTTGGTAAAATTACCTATGGTTGTGGATTCTAAGGCAGCTCTATCTACCGTACAGTGTGCACCCATCTCCACATCATCACCTATAATTACATTTCCAATTTGAGGAACTTTGTAACGAACACCCGCATAATCATAAAACCCAAATCCATCGGCGCCAATGACAGTATTTGAATGAATCAAATTTCTTTTTCCTATTTTGCAATTATAATAAATGACAACACCAGACTTGATAACTGTATCATCTCCAACTTCTACATTTGGTTCTAATACAACATTTGGATACAATACAACATTATCTCCGACAATAACATTCTCTTGGATGACAACAAAATCCATGATCGTTACATTTTTCCCAATCTTAGCACTTGGATGGATACTTGCTTTGCCAGAAACAGAAGATTGAATACTGGGTTTTTTCTCAAATAATGAAATCACTTGAATGAATTTTACTTTAGATCCTTCTTCGGGAACAATGATAGTATTGGGAAATGTTGATGCTAACGAATCAATCGTCAGAGCAATTTTAACATCACTTGCTTTTTGATGTTTATTTAAATACTTTTTTGAGGCCACATAATAGATGCTATTCGGATCAACTGCCGTATGATGTTCTAAGTCTTTTATGCCATTTACTTCCAATTCACCATTACCAGTGAATTTGGCATTTAAACGTTCTGCTAACTCTTTCAGTTTCATATTCAACCTTTAGATGAGAAAAATTATGAGAAGGGACATATTTCAATCAAAATTTTTTATCACTATCTTCTGAAAAATTAGAAACTTACCGAAATTAACTATATGCATCTTCATAAAATCAACAAAGTACTAATTTGCATTTTGTTAACTTACACTGTTCAATACTTAACGTTGCCATTTCCAGATTTATTAGCAGAAGAAGGTGTCATTTTCGAAAATCCATATAAAAAAACTGAAAAACAAACAGATGTTACTCAGTTCACTATCTATTTTACTAAAAAATCTCATCTGATTCCTAAACAAGACCAAGTTCGATTGCAATCAGTTGCAGATTTTTTATACAGAAATCGAAACTTTGAGATTTTGATCAGTGCGCATGCAGTGGAAGGAAAAACAAACAAAGAGAATGTTTTGATCAGCGAAAAACGATCATTAGAAGTGGAACGTTTTTTACTCATCCACTCTGTAGAACCGAACCAAATTAGGCGACTTTTCTATGGAAACTCCAAATCTCCAAACCTAACAAAAGAACACGAAGCTCTTAATCGAAGAGTAGAGATCTTACTCCAACCTATTGGTTAATTTTCGCTACCCATTCTGACCAATCTTTCTCAGTATCAATATCATTTAATGCTGGTAAAACTGAGAAAGTAAGATTGAGTTCCTTTATTTTTTTGATGGTCAAATCGAACACCAATTCCGTACTCCAAGGAATTCCTTCAAACAAAGAGGGATAGAACCGATTCATACCCAATAAATAATATCCTCCATCTTTTGCTGGACCTATGACAATATTAGACTTTTCTAATGCACGGTATGCATCTTCAAAAATTTCTTTTGTTAAATAGGGACAATCTGTTCCAATGATCAAAATTTTACCAAATGACTCATCAAACTCTTCCCGAAAAGCATCCTTCATTTTTTTACCAAGGTCACCTTGGGATTGTACCTTGAAGGAATACCCATCCTGAAAATATATATTTGTATGATTTGGAATTTGGTCCCAATAAACTGTTTTCGAAATGTTTAGTTTGGATGTGATGTCCTGAGTGATTTGTAATAAATTTTGATAGATATTTAAGGTAGTTTGATCACCAAGTGTCCTCGCTAAGCGAGTTTTCACTTGCCCTTGGATTGGTTGTTTTGCGAAAATAATCAATTTCTTTAATTCCATATAAACCTATCACAAAAAAAGATAAAACCCAATATACGTAAAAATAATTTTCAGAAACATAAATCAGATACGATAAGAAAGTAAGTAATACAAGAAAGGACTGCCATATTAGACGTATCCGATTTACCACTCCCAGTAGAATGAATAAAATCCAATACCAAGGGTGTATGACGGGCGACCATAACAAAAAACAAAAGTATAAAACAAACAATTTTTTTTCCACAGGGAAATACCGAAAATTTTGGTGAAAGATTAGATAGTTAAATAGGAAACCACATATGCATAACGAAACAAATCCTGATAGGTATGCATGCCCCAGCTGATTCAATATCAAATAAAGGAAGGGTTCCAATAGTCCAGCAAAACGGAAGGAATGAAAAAACAACCCAATCCCCTTACTCCCTTGTGATTCTAAATTTGAAAATACAGTCAATTTCCAGAGGAAACAGGAAAACAGAATTCCAGCTAATATGGTTAAAATTTTTCGTTTCTCTTTTATGTAACCAAATACAAATATTAAAGTGTTAAACTTTAATTGTGTTAGGATTGATAAAACAATTCCTTGTTTCCAATTGTTATTGGTTTGAAGTAAGATTAGGATCCAAGGAACAAGTAAAATCTCAGGATGCATTTGGGAGATCCCTTCAATGAGTATGATCGGATTCGCAAAATAGATCCAATAAAACTCCATTGATTCTTTTGGATAAAAACGTCGTATCAGAGACAGATTTACCAAATCAACAAAAACAAAAACGATCTGAACTCCTAAGAACATCGAATGTAAAAATGAATTTAAGATAGACCCAATCATAAAAAACAAAAGTAAAAACAAAGGATACACCGAGTAATAATGAGAACTGTTCATATTCGAGTATAACCAGTTTAATTCATCGTCGGCATTGGTATGAAAGTTCATCCACTCAGTTGGAGTGAATTCATAAGGGAATTGGCCATTCAAAAGTATTTTTGCATCAAAAAGATACCGGTAAACATCATCACTAAAATGAGGAGTTGAACCAATGACAAAAAAGCGGAGTAAAAGATTGTATAAAAAAAACAACAGAAACTGATTTTTGAAAACGTGTAGTTTTTTTCCTAAAACAAAAAAATAAAAACTTAGGCTGAATGCTGAAATGATAATAATAAAAAATGAATTTCGATCAAATGCATTTACCACAAAAAACAAAAGAAGAGGATAAATGAAAAAGAGTAACATTTTCCTCCCAAGTTTTTCACTTACCAAAAATTAGTAATTTAAAAAATGTAAAAAGAATTTTACTCCCGACTCTAAGTGACATAGAGAGAGTCCCTGAGATTTTGGAAACTCCAGCAATCCGTTTTCGATACTGTACAGGGATTTCTATTACCTTCATATTTTTTTGTAAGGCTTTGATATGCATCTCAATGTTCCAACCCCAAGTTCTATCTTTCATTCCAAGTGTTTGTAAGGATTGGTATTTGATGATCCTAAGTGGTCCCATATCTGTGTAACGCCTCCTAAAAAACACTCGAATGAGAAAACATGTTAAGGCATTGCCAAAAATTTGAATGGGAGAAAGGGATCCTACCTCTGCATTTCCGATTGTCCTTGAACCAATCACTAAATCAGAATTTGTTTCGCTGATAGTCTGGATGAGGGTTTGGATGTCATTTGGATCATCTGATCCATCTGCATCACAAAAAAGAATATATTTTGGATGTAATTGATTTTTTTGGATCCAATCTAAAGCAAGAAGACAAGCATTTCCATATCCGATTTGAGGACAGTCCAAAACTTTGATACCCATTCGATTGACGATGGAGGATGTTCCATCCTTTGAGGCGTTGTTCACAACAAGAAAACTTTTGGATGATAATCCTGAATTTTGGATCAGACCAACTAATGCCCGCTCAATCCCTTCCTCTTCATCCCGTGCTGGAATGATACAAAGTAAATTATTCTCCTCTTCGTTCTGCATTTCGTTTGAATAAAATTTCCAAAGGTGTATCTTTCCTTAATTTACTTTTAACATCATAAACACTTTCGATCACAATGGAACTATGAGGGTATATCTCCTTAATTTGTTTTACTTTGTTTCGATAGGTTTCGGGGACATCGTTTGCAGATTGAACCATATAATCAGAAGTGATACCTTTCAGACGTACATGGATTGCTTGGAACCGAAACTTGGTGATTAAATTTGATTTTGGGATAGAAGGTAATTCCCATTTAAATGTCTCACCAAATGGGATACGTGAGTCGCTGATTTTTTTTGCTTTGGGAGACCACTCCCATTCTTGGCCAATTTTTGATTCGTTCTTGTAAATTACGTTTCCAAACTGATCGATTCCTTCTATCACAAAACGATAAAATCGTTCTGGATCACCTGAGGTAACATGATGGTTTGCATTTTGATTTTGTAATCGTAAGTGAATGTTGCCATTTTGCCATTTAAAATCAGAAAGGACAAGCCCTGGTTTGTAACCCAGCCGAATTTGTTCTTTGTACAAATCAAAACGTTTGGGAACTCCACCACCGATAAAACCATGTCTGTGGGCTACTCGCACAGGACGATGGAGAGAATGTTTTACGAAAGATCGTTTTACCTCAGGTAAGTGGCAAGATACACAAGACTTGTCTGAACCATTATTTTTTAGTTCTGTCCCAGTTTGAAAGGAACAAACCAAACTTTGATTCAGTGTATAAGTTTCATTATGACAATCATTACATCTGTTTTTTAAAAACTCAGGATTAATTTGAACTGGATGAGGAGGAGATGTGCCACCTGATCCTCCTATCACATAACTTTGATTTGATTTTTCATCAACTCGAACATGGCATGTAGCACAGGTAATGGCTTCTTCCTTCATCTCAGGATTAAAATTAGGATTAGGGACTTCTATTGGTTTAAAATAATTCCCTCCACGTAAAGCGATGGTAATCATTTCTCTTTGGTTTTGGACTGGAATATGACAATTAAGGCAAATCCATTTGGGAGAACTAGATTTTGCTAATTCAGATTGAAATTGGACATCACTCAGAGCATTTGCATGTGTGGAAAGTTTCCACTCTTCATAAATTTCTGTATGGCAATTACCACAGTTCTTCGCAGTTGGTGCACCTACTCCTTTAAGATCGGGAAGTGTAAGAATTGGTTTTGCCCAATTTTTCCCAGGAAATACTTCTTCTATTGGTACTTCCCTTTGAATTTCATAAAGATAATATCCAATGATAATGGTTACCGAAATGAATAAGAATAGTTTGAAATACTGTTTCAAAATTATTTTTCCAACGGTAAGTCTTTGTAGGAAGACCATTCCCACATTGAACCTGAATAATTATATGCGTTATAACCATAAGATCGTAAGATACCAACAACAAATGCAGATCTTACACCACCTGTACAATAGGCAATGATTGGTTTTGACTTTGTAATACCTAACTGTGTCAGTGTGTTTTCCACTTCCTCTTTTGTTTTGATTTTGGCATGGTCATCAAATAAATTTTGATAAAAAAATGATTTTGCGCCTGGGATATGGCCTCCTCTGAATTCTCCATAAGGTGTAGATCCAGAAAATTCTCTCGGTTCTCTTGTATCCAAAATTTGGTAAGACCCTTGGCTTAATTGTTTGGTGATTTGATCCTTTGTGATATCTGTATGGAATTGGATTTCTTTTTGTGCTAATAGTAAAAACTGATTCGTTTTATCTTGGGAAACCATTTTATCTTTTCTTTGATTTATAACTTCTTTGAAATTAGACACGTCTCCATCAAACCAAAACGTCTTTGGATATCCAACTTCTCGTAAACTCCAAACAATCCTACCTTCTTCTCCCCATCCATTTTTTCCATCACCTAACACGATGATGATGTCCGATGATTCCAATCCTAAACTAGAAAGTTTTTTATGTAGGGTTTTTGTCTCGAGTAATTTTCCGCGATTTGGGGTTTCCTTCTGTGATAAGTCTTCCCAGTTAAGGACAATTGAATTTGGCAATTTTTCTTTTACCCGAGAAGGAAAAGACCTAGTGTCAATTGTTTTGAATTCGGGTAGCGTTAGGGTCTCGTTCGCTCTCAGGAACCAAGTTTCCACCTTGGCTTTGGGATGAGGATTGGATGGACCTGCCGTTAATTGTAACCAAAGGGCCCAAAATAAAGAAATGGCAAAGAGATAAATTCCATACGTTTTCTGGATTTTCATACAATTCCCCTCCAAATTGAATAATAAGACTCTTTTAAGACGAAATTCCGTCAATAAAATAAACATTTCCTCCAAGAAAGCGAATTTTTCTTGTCATTTTCAGCCCAATCTATAGGTTCATATTTAGGAGGATTCTTATGAAACTCGGGTTTTATCCAGATGTCGTCAATGAAAATGTCACAAGGATTGTCGCATCTACGGTTGTTGTCTTAGGGGTCATTGCCATCTTATTTCCGAATCTCGTTGTGTTAGGATTACTGCTTTTGGGATTTTTACTCCGTGTGAGTTATGGGCCTAAATGGGAACCATTTGCTTTTTTAACCTCTCGGTATTTAGTTCCTTGGCTCGGGATCTCATTTGTTCCAAGCGCCGGACCACCAAAACGTTTTGCCCAACTCATCGGATTTTCGTTTAGTCTAACAGCGATTATATTGTTTGTGAATGGTCTCTTTTTTTCTTACCAAATTGTCCTCGCAACCCTCGTGTTTTTTGCATCACTTGAATCATTTTTAGGTTGGTGTGCTGGTTGTTTTATGTTTGGACTACTCATGAAAGCAGGAATCATCCCAGAAGAAGTTTGTGAACGTTGTAACAATTTAAACTTTAATAAATAGTGACAGTCATTTGATTGATTGGTTTTACTTTTCTGCTACAATTGTGGTTACTGCTTTTTTTTTAAAAGTAGTAACCTTACCAAACCAATTTTTTAAAATTCATATTAAATCTTTATTTTTGATAGGTCTCGGATTTAGAATCCTTTGTTTATTTTTAAATCCGATTTGGGAAGATGATTGGGCACGGTACCTTTGGGAAGGGCAACTCATACGAAACTTAATTTCGCCTTATGAGGTTTCTCCTTCTCAATTTTTTTCAGTTGATTCAATTGATTCATTCTCATCGGAAATTCTCTCTACAATCAATCATCCAGATTGGACAACGATTTATAGTCCTTTTGTATTATTTTATTTTTCCCTCTTTACCTATGGAAAATCAACATTTCTACTTAAAACTAGTTATTTCATTTTAGAAACGATTACCTTTTGGTATTTCAATCGATCGCATTGGAAAAAACCCATTCTTCTCTTCTGGTTATATCCAATTTATACCAAAGAAGTGTATGCCAATATGCATTTTGAAGTTTTGGTAATCACATTCTTTTGGATGTATTGGTATTTCTTAAAGAATAAAAAATACAAACAGAGTGGTATTGTTTTTGGGTTACTTTTACATACAAAATTATTAGCAGTCATCTATGGGATATTTTTAGTCCCTTACCTTTTTATCCAAAAGAAAAAACGATTCTTAAATCAATCTTTAAGTTTCCTTTTTTCATTTTTGATTGGATTTTTTAGTTTTTACCTTATTTACCTTCTCGTATTTCCAAAAATTACAGATTTTGGTATCATCAACTTGCAAAGATTTGGTGATTCATTTACCTTTAACCAAATTTATGAACCAATTTGGAGGTTTTGTTTTTCAATAAACTTGAGAAGTGTTCCCTTTTTCTTTCAATTTCTTCTTTTGTATATTTATCTTTACTTACTCATCCCTCAAAACAATCGAAACAGAAGGTTCATTTTGTTATGTAGGAAATACCATTTTGTTTTTTACTTGGGGTACTTTTTACTTACCCTACTTCCTGTTTACAACCCTTGGTATTTTTTAATCCTGATCCCTCTCATCACCATTTCTCGTAGTCAATCTGTAATCCCTTGGATTTTAATTTCCGTTCTCCAGTTTTCTTACCTAACAAACATTCGATTACAAATACCCTTCCAATTTTTTTACGAAATCTCAGACCAAATCCTCCTCCTCCAAGCACTGATTTCCATTATTTGCCTATTCTACTATTTCTACCAAATATTCATTTTACTTTACAATTTATCCAATATATCGAACATGACTAAGAAAGGATGATGTCATGGAAGGACAATACGAGGAAAAAACAGAACGAAACGAATCGGACCAAACGGTGGAAGAGGTCTTAACAGTCGTACTTGGCGAAACTTTAAAACGAAGAAGGCTCGAACTTGGACTTTCCATGGAAAAACTTTCACAATTATCAACTGTCAGCCGGGGTATGCTTGGGCTTATTGAATCTGGAAAAACCACGCCAAGTATTGGAATTTTATGGAAACTTTCCAAAACTCTGAGAATCCCAATTGGTGAAATGATTCCTGACTTGTTTTCACAATCCCCTCGTTTTCTTGCATCCAATGAAGGAAAAGTTTGGGCATCTCAAAAAAACCCAATAAAATCAAGGGTTTTATACCAAGAAGAAAGGGAACGATTCAATTTAGTGGAATGGATTTTAGAACAAGGAAAATTAACCCAATTCCAACACCTCCCACAAGCCCATGATATCAAAATTTACCAAGTCAGTGGAACTTCTAAAATCAAACTGAAAAACAAATCCTTTCAATTAGAGGTTGGAGATAGTCTTTTTTTTCCCATATCAGAACTTGATTCGATTGAAAATGGTTCTAACATTCCAGTGAAATTTTTATGGATCTCAACTAAGAAATTTCGATAAAATATTTAGATCGTTCCTTTCCCAACAATCTCCTTTGATACTCTGCTCTAATCTTTGGAAATTTGTCCAAAATAATATACGCTATTGCAGAGTTTTCCTCTGTTAAATCAAATTCAAACTTTTTCCTTCACCCCCTGTTTTTAACTTTGGGTAACCAATCTCCTCATTCTTTGGTGCAAGCCCCTACAGAGAAAGGATTGGAATTCAAATGAAGGATTCAATATGAAAACAAGTCTTCAACATCAGTTGGTAGCACTTTTTACCGCGGGGTTTCTCGGAGCCTGCGGTGGAAACAACCAAAATGATGATCAAAAAAACCTACTCTTAGCGGCATTAGCGCTTTCGAATGGGATCAAAGTAAATACAGCAGTAGATCTTGCCAAAGAGTCTAACGACGATTATAACTTAAATGAATATGGACTTATCACTCCACAAACCTTAGGTAAGTGGGTTAATAATTGGTCATCTACTAAACCGAATGGAATCACAGGTAAACTTGTCATTTTACAAAATGGTCCGAGTGCCACTGTTGGAAAAGAATACATAGCAGGGAATGGAAACGATGTCGTTGTGTATTCCTTTACCTTCTCAGATGGTGCTAACGCGTTAGACGGCGGAGATGGCTTTAGTCAAAAACGAAATAGTGGTCTCAGCGATACTGTCTCCATCATTGCCAATGGACCTAAAATCGATGCAATTCTAAATCGATTTGGGATTGATCCTGTTAATGATTTAGTTGTCTTTGTTTCCTCAGCAAATGCATCAAGCCATGTCCAAGGAACACTTCGTGGTTTTTATTCCTTTCGGTATTGGGGATTTGATCATAAAAATCTAGCATTCTTAAATGGAACACTACCTCGACTAGCTGTTACTGATGGAAATTTTGTTCCATTTAGTACAACAACAAACACTCCACCTAACTTAAATAACCGATACAGTGTCAAAAGTCTAAGGGTAGACAATACTATCCTTATGTTACCAGTTGAAGATGTAATTAAGGCTGTAAAAGATCCAAACAACGTCAATATAGCGGGGATCACATCGAGTGTATTTGTCTCTGATGCAAGGTCTTCATCAGGGAGTAGCAACGAATACAATGGTGTGATTCGAAGCACAACTTCAGAAGTCTCTGGAAAATACGTAGGATTTGAAGGTCATATCAAAGGAGCGAAAGACGTACCTTGGACAGGTTTATTGGACACTGAATTTCGATTCAAACCTAAATCGGATCTCAAAGCATATTATGATGCAAGAGGGTACCAAAAGGGACAAACAGCAATCCAACTTTGCAGAACCAATAATCGATCCCAAGTTACTGGGTTTTCCTACATAGCGATATTAGGTTATCCTTCTACTTATTATGATGGTAGTTGGATTGAATGGGGTAGTTTAACAGGTGGTGGACCAGCGCCAAAACTCCCACCAGATTCACCCTATAGAACCGATATTCCAGAATTATCGGATATTATCACTTACAATGTGGCTGGTGACGTTGATCCAAACTTACCAACTAACTTAAATTCGTTTGCAACTACATCTCGAAAAATCATCGAAGAAGACAAAGCTTACAAACGATAAACCAACATAACCACCAAGTGAATGTATCCGCTATTCTCTTGGTGGTTTTAAACGAATTTATAAAGAAATAGGGAAAGTTTTATGAAATATATAATCCAATTTTTAATCGGAAGTTTATTGCTGACAAATATTATATTTGCATCAGGAGGTATCGGTGGTGGTGGGATCGCCAATATTCCGCAAGGCCAAGATCGTGAGAAATACCATCTAGGGAAAGCAATCTTTAACCAAGAGCTTAGTCTTGAAAAACAATTAAATGTTAACTCAAATGATCAAGACGAAAGATTGGAATACTTACAAGGCAGTCTACCCAATACAGAAAAACGTAGGGTCAACTTACCAGACTTATCTGGTAAACTCACTGAAGAACAATTACAAGCATTGGAATACTTTGTCCAAGTCCGATTTAACATTAAGTTACCGGAAAAAAAGAAGGATAAAGAATGAAAATACTTTTTCCATTATTAAGAATATCCTTACTTGTATTTTTTCTTTCTATAACGAGTTTGTATTCCCAACAAGCTTGGGCACCGTATGAAAGGCAACTTTGGGTTCGTCCCGTATTCATTCATTCCGAATATGACAGTGCTTTTCTTGCCGGACAAAAGGCAAAATATGATGACAATGTTAGAATCTCCGTTGCGAATTTAGCCTTGGAATATGGAATTACAGATCGCCTAACTGCTGACCTAACGATAGGTTTTGGTAAACTTGGAAGGCATAGAATTTTTAATCGTTATTTCGGATTACAACAAACTCCAGAAGTACCCGACAAATACGGTTTTATGGATACACGGTTTGGATTACGTTACAAACTAGTCGATGAGTTTGATTCAAAATACAGATGGATGCCAACGATATCCTTACGTGTAGGAGGCATCAAACGAGGTGATTATGACCGCAACCCTCAATCATTGGGAGATGGAGCTAGTGGTGGTGAGGTCAATTTGTATCTGGCAAAAGACTTTGGAGTTTGGGGAATGGGTGGACTTGGAGAATTGTCTTACCGAAAAAGAGAAAACCCTGTTCCAGATGATATCCTCTATTATTCAGCCCTTTACAAACGATTTTTTGAATCCTTATTTCTAACAATTGGTATGCGAGGACAAATCGGGCAAGGAGGTTATGCGTATGCTGATCCAAGACAACAACCTCCTTGGAACTTAGTACGTTACCCACAACCGAGTGTTTATGGTATCAATCCTTACGATGTTTACGTACAAAATGAACGACCAGCATGGGGAAGGAAAGAGATTTATCATAATGCAGAAATAGGTTTTAGTTACGTTGATAGTTTTGGAAACTTCTACACGCTATTTTATTCAGAAACCATTGCAGGTTATAACACAGCAAGGTTACAAACTGTTGGTTTCGCCATCACTTTACCTTATAACTTATAGGAGGAAACAATGCGATATTCAAAACATAAACTACTGGTACTTTTTTTATTTTCTATTCTAAGTTGCAAAGGCCAACCTGAGTATGCTTTTTTACCTCAGAGTCTTAAAATTGATCTAACACCTTTTCTTTTTAAAAATTATACACCGTTAGAACTTGCGACTCTTTCCAATTACGATTACAACCAGAACCAAAGTGGGCTCATCACAGGGACAAAACTTTCGAGGTTTTTATCTAATTGGTCAACAAACAAACCTAATACTGTTTTTGGAAATCTAATTGTATTCCAAATCCAGTCATCAGGTTCAAGCGGAAGGTTTGTATTTTTTGATGGGAAACAAACATATGCATACCCTGTTACGAATTTAAATGATTTGTTAACTGATACAAGAGATGATGGTGTTTTGTCTGTAGATGGAATTGTTGGAAAGGGCAAAAAAGTCTCTGATTTTTTCGCTATTTATGGAATAGATCCGGCGATTGATTATGTTGTGTTTGCCCAAGACACTTCAAATCTCTCAAATTTATCATCAGCTACTTTCGCCTACTATGCGTTATTGTATTGGGGATTCCCAAAGGAAAGATTGGCGGTTCTGAATGGATCGATTGCAGATTTAACTGCTTCCAATACTCTTTTTACGACACCTACATATAATTACGCAAATAGCAATAGAGCTGGTCTTACCAAAACTTTGTTACGTGATCATACATCGATACAACTCACGATTGGAGATCTCATTCATTCCATAAAGAATGGAAATTCTAACCTAGAAGAAGTAGATCCCGTGCCCGTTGAAGGTTATTACTTAATTGATGGCAGACCAAATGCTGCATTCACTGGTACAACTAACTCTACAGCATCAGGTACAAAATACACAAACTGTACAGCGAAAACAAATGCTAGTTTTGTTTCCAATTCCTGTGTAACTACGTATGAAGGAAGAATAAAATCAGCATCAAATTTGATTCCAACTGATTTGTATGACGGTACTAGTTTTCAATTCAAGTCCTTTTCACAACTTGGAACTTACTTAACTAATACTGGTTATATTGACCAGAAATTAATCTATTTGTACGGGGAAGAAGGAATTCGCACTTCGGTTGTATGGTTTGCCCTACACCAGATTCTAGGAAAACCAACTCGATTTTATGAAGCAGGTTGGAAACAATTCGGTGCTCTAGGTTTACGTTCACCAAGTTCTGGCTCTAGCCCTAGTGCCATCACCCAACCCGCATCCTATTGGAGAACGGACTTATCTGCACTTGCAGAATCCATTACAACAAATGCAGATGCCAATGTACCTAACTATCAATTGGACTTTACCAGACAATTTACAAAATCTTCGAATAAAATTAGGTCAGAAGATAAATTGTTTTTACGTGGTAATAGTTCAAGTGGAGGAACGAGTGGTGGAGGTGGTGCTCCCTCAGGAGGTGGAGGAAATGCTTGCGGTGGATAATCATTCGTAAATAACATCCAAAGAAATGAAGTTTCTTACTTTACAACTGTCGTTATTGTTTTGTTTTTCAATCAATTTATCCAGTTGTAAAGAGAATTCATTTCTTGTTGAACATTGGAATCATCCCTTACCTCTGTTAAATGGTTCCAACCAGGGAAAACAATTACAACTTTCCTCTATGGAATCCAACATGGATCCAAAACAATGTGCCACTTGCCACGAAATCCAATGGAAATCATGGAAAAGTAGTTTCCATGCAAAGTCCATTGGGAATGGACTTCTCTGGCAAAAAACAAATTTAGAATCAAAAGAATATAATAATTGTTTAAACTGCCATTCTCCCTTACAAGAAACCAAGGCAGAACTATCCGAAACTTTTCGAACAAAAGAAATCATACAGTCTCAAAAAGAACATTTCCCAAAAGGAATTTCGAATCCATCCATCCAATGTGCAAGTTGTCATATCCGAAATCAAACTTGGTATGGACCTCAAAGAAAAAATTTTAATCGAAATGAAACAGAAAATGATTCCTTTCCACATAACGGATTCAAAGCGATATATGATTTTGAATCTTCACTCTTTTGTAAATCCTGTCATGAAAGTCCAGAGAATGGTGTGTATTTAAATGGAAAACAACTGATGGAAGTTTACAAAGAATGGGAAAATTCATCATTTGCCAAACAAGGGATCCAATGCCAAAATTGCCATATGCCAGACCGGGAACATTCTTGGAAAGGAATCCATGATCCTGATTTCGTGAGGAACTCAGTAGAACCTTCCTGGAAACTAGAGACAATATCCAATGGTGAAATTCGTATCTATGCAGAACTTAAATCTATCGCCGTTGGTCACAAATTTCCAACTTACTTGGTTCCAAAAATTTATTTACGATTTTATACAATCGAGGCAAACGGAAAAAAAATATTAATCGAAGAATCGATTATTGGAAGACTTGTCAACACAAACCTTTCAGAAGAATACTATGATACAAGAATTTCACCTAACGATAAACATACACTAGATTTTACATACAAACTGAACAATAGAAGGGTAGAAAAAATAGTATGGGAAACGATAGTAGATCCAGATGAACACTATGTTCGTAGTTTCGAAGAGAGTTTACAGATAAAGAGTAAGTTTCTATCAGAGGAAACCAAAAAACAATTAACACTTTCTCTTTCCGAAAAAAGAGAAAGTGAATTCAAATTGTTTACTTTGAGTTTGCCAATGCCTGTTTTACTTCGGCAATGATATCGTCTATGTGTTCCAGTCCCACTGACACTCGGATGAGACCTGGTTTAATCCCCACTGCCAACCTTTCCTCTTCCGTCAGTTTGGAATGTGTGGTTGTAGTTGGATGAGTCACAGTGGTTCTTGTATCTCCCAAATTTGCAGTTAAAGAAAACCATTTGAGTGCATCCAAAAATTTTTTAGCCCTATCGACCCCACCTTTGATCACAAAGGAGACAATTCCTCCTCCAGATCGCATTTGTTTTTTTGCAATCGCATAACCAGGGTCATTTGGTAAAAATGGATACCTTACTAGTTCCACATCTGGTGATTCTTGTAAGAATGTAGCAAGTTTCATCGCATTTTCTGCATGGCGGTCCATTCGAACTGCCAAAGTTTCCAAACTTTTAGAAATGATCCAAGCATTCATAGGTGAGAGGGAAGGACCTGTGTTTCTAGCCATATAGCGGATCGGTTGGATGAGTTCCTTTTTACCTAAAATGACACCTGCTATCACTCTACCTTGTCCATCTAAGTATTTTGTTGCAGAATGGATCACAATGTCAGCTCCGAAGTCTGCTGGTCTTTGCACATAGGGAGAACAAAAACAATTGTCAACAATGAGAATGACCTTTTTCTTTTTACATAAAGCACCTACCCATTCCAAATCCACAATATCAAGCCCTGGATTAGAAGGTGTTTCAATGTAAAGGATCTTGGTATTTTCTTTAATTGCGGATTCCCAATCCTTTGGTTTATCCATGTCAACATAAGTTGTCGTTACACCAAACCGTGGTAATATGTTCGCAAAAATTTGATGAGTGGATCCAAAAATTGCTCTTGCAGATACGATGTGATCCCCTGATTTTACAAGTCCAAAGATAGAGGTAAAGACAGCAGACATACCAGACGCAGTGGCGATTCCATCTTCTGTGTGCTCTAACGCACATAATTTTTCAATAAGTTCGGTTGTATTGGGATTGGAAAACCTTGTGTATTGGTTCCCTGTTACTTCTTCTGCAAAAAGTGCCCTCGCATGTTCGGCATCATCAAACACAAAGCTAGATGTCAAAAATAAGGGAGTTGAATGTTCTTTTTCCCCAGTACGTTTCGTTTGGATGCGGATGGCTTCGGTTTCAAAATGTTCAAACATGTCTGTTACCAAACTGATTGAAGAGCTTACGAATTCATCATTTTTTTTGGAAAATATCTGCTATAGAATCAGATTTAGACTACTATAGCAGAATTTCTATGAAATTTCAGCAATTTTTCCATCCACCATGTGGATCCTTTGGCGAGCAATTGCCGCATAATCGGGGTCATGCGTAACAAATAGAATCGTTGTTCCATCTTCTTTGTTGATGCGTTTAAAGATCTCCATCACCTTGTCTCCGTTAGCCGTATCTAAATTCCCAGTGGGTTCATCAGCAAACAAAAACTTAGGTTTTTGGACAAGAGCACGTGCAATCGCAACCCTTTGCCCTTCACCACCTGACATCTGACTTGGAAACTTATCCTTACAATGAGAAACAGAAAAACTTTCCATCAAATGAAGAGCATACTCTTCTACTAATTTTTGTTTCCCAGTTTTACGGGCAGGCATCGTGATATTTTCTAATCCTGTTAATTCTGGTAACAGATAATGGAATTGAAAGACAAAACCAATGGATAAATTTCTAAGTTCATGAAGGGCTTTACTATCCATCTGCAATAAAGATGTACCTCCCAGTTTCACATCACCGCTTGTCGGAAAATCAAGTCCACTCACAATGTACAAAAGTGTAGACTTACCGGAACCAGACTTCCCTGTGAGAGCAACAAAGTCACCTTCTTTGATCTGTAAGGATACATCTTGTAATACAACCTGAGGAGGTTCACCAAATGATTTATAAATTTGGTTTGCTTCTATTCCCAGACTCATGTAGCACCTCTGATGATGTCTACGGGAGACAAACGACTTGCCATACGGGCGGGAATATAACTTGCAATAGATGCACTAAGAACTGCAATTGAAAATCCTTTAACATAAATCATCACATCCCAAGAAATCATCATTGTTTTCATGAGTGCTTTTGAGTTTTGTTTGGGATCGCCAATGGGAATTCCATCTATATAATAACATCCAAGTATTCCTACAAAAATCCCAATGATGGCACCCATTGTACCGAGAAACAATCCTTGAAAGATAAACAATTGGATGGTATCCTTTTCATCAAAACCAATGGATCGCAAAATGGCGACTTCTTTCTTTTTTTGATTTACCACCATATTGAGTATATTATAAATTCCGAAAGCTACAACAAGGATGATGGTAAATGTTGTTGAGTTCCTAACAATATCTTGTGTGCGAAACACTTGTAAGATACTCGCGTTCACTTCGTCCCAACTTTCAACCTTGTCTTTACTAAAGTATCTCCAATCTTCAGCAATTTCTTTTGCCATTCGAATGTCTTTAATTTTGACAATGATCTGTGAAATTTCACCACTGGACTTTGTAATACTTTGAACAGAGGATAATGAGGAATAAACTGTCACTTCATCTATCATTCGATTCCCCGTACTTAATATACCAACAATTTTGATCGGGATGAGATCTGTTCCAGGGATATAAACAAAAATAGTATCATCTAATTTAGCACCGAGTTTATTCAGAACTCCTTCTCCCGCAATGGCAAGAGAAGTTCCTCGTGATAGATCCGCCAATTTTCCTTCCACAATGTAATCACTGAGATTGGTGACCTTTGGTTGGATATTCGGATCCACACCCACAAACCTTGCAGGTGCAGTTGATTTTCCGTTCACAAAAATAACTTCTTTTGTGAGTTGAGGAGCATAGGATATCACCCTATGGTCATTGGACAATTTATCCATCCACCCAAGAACATTCGTTAACCTTGAGTTATCGGTTCTTCCAGAAGGCGGTGAGAGCCATCTAACTTCTTTCCCTTGAAAAAATACATCATCAAATGTACGTTCGGTGACAAGCTCATCTTTAGGAGAAATTTTGATTTGACCATCTGAATTCACAAGTTGGTCAGTAATGACTGCTTGGAAACCAAGCATAATTCCAGAAAATACAATATATCCAGCAGTCCCAAGAACAATCCCAATCAGAGTCAAAATAGATTGTTGGGGTCTCGATAAAATTTGGCGAATCGCAAGGAATAACATTTAATTTTTGACTAGGACCTCATCCCCTTCGATTAAATCCCCTTGGATGAGCTCACCAAACTCTGAATTAATGGCACCAATTCGAATTTCGATTTTTTCGCGTTTCCCATTTCGATAACGTGTAAGTTTCCCTCTTTCCACAGCAACGAGAGGCACAAGGATCACATTGTCTTTGGAAGAAACTTCGATGGCAACATCTGTTGTCATTTCAGGCAAAATTCCTTGGGGCAATTCATGTGGTTTAATTCTCACAAGAAACTGACCGTTCGATGGATAAATTCGTTCAACTTCGCCTTTGTAAACATTCCCTCGGATGGACTCAAAACTGAGTTGGGCATGTTGTCCTGGTTTCACTCGTAATGCTGATTCTTGGTCGAGAGAAACTGAGATGTACACTTCTTTTAGATTTTGGATTTCCAATATAGGTAACCCAGGCATTGCCGTTTCGTTTTTTGCAATGCTGAGTTTGGTTATGGTGCCACTAAACGGTGAACGGAAAGTAATTCCTGAATCATTCACTAGGAGTGGATCTCCTTTTTTGACTGATTGTCCTTCTTCCGCATAAATCTCTCGGACCGATGCTGCGATTCCAAACTTTAAGATAAAACTATCCACTGGTTTCACAGTGCCCAGTGCATAGACAGCTTCCACTAACGAACCTTTTTTGATGACAATCAGATTGGACTTTGAACCTCGAAAGAAAAAAACAAGGGACAAAATTAGAATGATCACAATTAAGGATACGAACCCGTAGAGTTTTTTACGATTCATGATGACCCCATCATGATCACTTCGATTGATTTGGAAATCTTTTTTCTTGTGAATTAACGAGCAAAGGTAAAGAGAAATTCACCTTCTTTGTCTTTGGCGGGGAAATATTCTTCACACCTAACATCAACAAACTGCCCTTTTTGTAAGGTATCAATTGGGAATGATTCAGGAAGACGTCCCTTCAAATAATGATCCGTCACAAGCCTTCCATCGTTTTCTAAAATTGCTTCAAAGGTTTTGCCAATAGCTGTTTTTGCATAGGTTTCGTGTAACTTAGAGCTGAGTGCCATAAGGTCCAAAACACGACGTTTTTTTTCATCCCCAGGGATAGGATCTCCTAAACTTTCAGCAGAAGTTCCTTTTCTTACAGAATAAGGGAATACATGTAATTTGGCAAACCCAAGTTCAACTAACAATCGCTTGGTTTCTTGAAATTCCACCTCGGTTTCAGATGGAAAACCCACAATTACATCAGTTCCTAAAAATAAATTGGGAAGTTTTGATTTTGCAAGTTCGATACGTGTTCGAAACGCATCGGGGTGGTAGGTTCGTCTCATATCTTTTAAAATTTTACGACTTCCACTTTGGATGGGAACATGTAAAAATTTACAAAACCTTGGGTGTTGCATCAGATCGAGTAAACCAGATCCTACATCAGGAGGTTCAATGGAAGACAAACGAATCCTTGAGTATTCTAAAACTTTTAAGATATCTTCCACTAAATTGAGAAAACCCTTTTCTCCATTTTCCAATCGGTACCAACCCAAATTAACGCCTGTTAATTGGATCTCACCTACTCCATTGTCTTGTAAGTATTTAACTTGGTCGATAATGTCCCCGTAGTTTCGGCTGACTCCAAGTCCCCTCGCTGCGGGGATTTTACAATAAGAACATTTACGGTTACAACCATCTTGGATTTTTAAATAAGCTCTGGTATGTCCTTCCGGCAAAACATCTGAATAGGAAAAACGATCTAAGTTTTGCGGTTGTGAATAGGTTTTCCCTTCCCAATCCGCCAAAATTTGGTAAGGAAGGCTACTCTTTTCGGTATTCCCAAAAACACCAAACACCCCAGGGATATTTTGTAATACTTCTTTATCTGTCTCCGCATAACAGCCTGTAACATATACTTTTGCCCCAGGGTTTGTGCGAATCGCATTACGGATAATGTTTCTGTTTTTAACATCAGCTTTGTTTGTAACCGTACAAGTATTGACAACGATGTATTCAGCGTTTTCATCTGCCGTCGCAAGAGTAAACCCTTTGTCTTTTAGGACAGTGTACATTCCATCTGTCTCAAAAAAATTGAGACGGCAACCAAGAGTATGGAACTTAATTTTCACAGGGCCGCGAGTGCAGTAATCCTTTTCGAATTTTCTTTGATGGTATTACTTTCACCATTGAGAGAAGATGCCTTTTCTATACATGTTTTAGCTTCTTCCAAATAGGTATTGGCCTGATTTTTTTTGCCTAATTTTTTATTCGTTCTGTATAATGACTCTTGAACAAGCGCTAGGTTATTCCAAATTTCTGCAGAGTTTTGGTTGATACTTGATGCCCAACGTAAACTCATATCAGCCTTATCATAGTTTTTTAATTGGTAATAAATTTTACCTTCTAACTCTAACATACGGACATCACTCGGACTTCCGGCTTTTGCTTTTTCAATTTGAGAAAGAGCTGTTTTGGAAGCTCCCTTTTCAGAAAGTGCTAAAGCATAATAATATCGAATCTCTGGATTTTGAGGGTACATGGGAATCGCTTTTTCAGCGAGCTCAATCGCAGGTTTCCATTTTTTATGTCGAGTTAAGATGGCAAGGCTTCCTTGTAGGAGATCTTCATCATCTGGTTTTCGTTTTCTAGCTTCCAACATGTTTTTATAAGAATTATCAAAGTCGTTTAACTTATCATAGTTGTAAGCAAGTAATGCATAAAATTCGTAGGAAGACTTACCATCAACGAGTAGGCTTTTGACTAGTTCGATCGATTTAGAGTAGTTTTTGGTTTTGTATTCATCTACCGCTTGGAAATAAGCAGAACCAACTTGTTCCTTCTCTTGCGCATATAGTGAGGATACAAGTAGACAAATAACAGCAGTGATGTGAAAAAAATGTTTCATAGTAAATCCGAGGGAACCGTAATGGAGTTCAAATTGACCGTATCGATCCTGGAATGGTATGGTTCAATAGGGTCCAGGTATAGGAAAACGCTTCCCCCTTTGGAAAGCAAGTAATGTTCGATATGTTCTTCCGTAATGATTTCCAAATCTCCTACATAGAGGATTGGATTTTCCCCAGGACCCAAATGTAGATGGAATTCTTCCGTAGGCAAAAAATCTGATAAACCCAAATACCCAGAACCATAATACAAACCCGATTGGAAGTAGTATTTGTAATGAACTTTGGCTTCAGGCAGGATTAAATTCGGGCGAATGTAACCGAGTTCGATGCGCTCAATCGTTCCCACAGTGCGAATTTTACGAAGTTGGAACCAGATTTTACGAATGAAAAAATAAGAAAATAGGAAGACGAGGGGAATGAGAATTGCCATTTCCTTTCGCCTTCCTTCTCACTCTCTATACGAGAGCTAAGTCTTTTTCCTCAGTGTTTGGAGAAGAACCGTCGTCTTTTTTCGGTACTTCTTTGTAGTCGGACCAAGGAGTTTCGGAATACACGAGTTTTCCATCTGCCAAATCTACCAAAATTTTGGTAGGGTTGTCATATACCCCTTTTAGAGACTGCACTGCCATATAATCTTCCAACTCTCTCTGGAACACACGTCTGAGAGGTCGTGCCCCGTAGTTTTGGTCGTATCCAATGGTGGCAAAATGTTCTTTTGCACCTAACGTGAGTTCCACAAGAACCTTTTTCTCCGTCAAACGTTTGTTAAAATCTTTTAACATGATATCCACGATGCTAACGATTTCTTCTTTTTTGAGAGGAGCAAAATAAACCACTTCATCCACACGGTTGAGAAACTCTGGATTAAAATGTTTTTTCAATTGTTCTCTTGCTTGTTCTGCTTTGTAAGTTTCTCTTTCTTCCGCAAAATCTTCAAAACCCAATCGTCCACCTTTGGAAATTTCCTTAGCAGCGATATTAGATGTCATGATGATAATGGTATCTCGGAAATTGACCTTACGACCTTTGGTGTCTGTTAAATTTCCCTCTTCCATAATTTGGAGTAGGATATTAAACAAATCATGGTGAGCCTTTTCAATCTCATCGAGTAACACGAGGCTATATGGTTTTCTCCTCACAAATTCAGTGAGTTGGCCACCATCATCATACCCAACATACCCTGGAGGGGCTCCAATGAGTCGTGAAACTGCATGAGGTTCCATATATTCGGACATATCAATACGAAGCATATTGTCCTCAGAACCAAACAACTGCTCTGCGAGAGCTTTTGCCAGTTCTGTTTTTCCCACACCTGTTGGTCCAAGGAAAATAAAAGAACCCGTAGGCCTTTTTTCACTTTTGAGACCTGTGCGAGAACGTCTGACAGCTCGTGCCACCTTTTCGATGGCTTCTGTTTGGCCAACAATACGAGATTTGATGTCCTCTTCCAAATTGAGAAGTTTGGTGTTTTCGGACTGTTCCATTTTTTTCAAAGGAATCCCTGTCCATAAACTGACCACAGAAAGGATGTCTTCTTCTTCGATCGAAACAGCATAGCCTTCCATACGTTCTTGCCATTGTTTGGTTTTTTCTTCCAATTGGCTTTTTTTACGATTCACTTCATCTCGAACTGCTGCGGCCTTTTCATACTCTTGGCTACGTACTAGATCTTCTTTTTTGACAGATAGTGCTTTGATCTCTTCTTCAATCTCTTTGATTTCATTGGGTCGTTGGCAATTCGCAAGACGTGCCTTCGCTCCCGCTTCATCAATGATATCAATCGCCTTGTCTGGTAAAAAACGATCATTGATATAACGATGAGATAATTTCACAGCTTGTTCGATTGCTTTTTCCGAATAACGCACCTTATGGTGAGCTTCGTATGCTTTTTTCAATCCATCTAAAATGAGAACCGCATCATCCACAGAAGGTTCGAGAACCTTCACCATTTGGAATCTTCTTTCCAAAGCAGAATCTTTTTCAATGTACTTACGGTATTCGTTATTGGTGGTGGCACCAATACATTGTAGTTCCCCACGAGCGAGTGCAGGTTTTAAAATGTTGGCTGCATCCACTGCCCCTTCTGCCGCACCTGCTCCAATGAGAGTGTGTAACTCATCGATGAAGATGATGATGTTTTGTGAAGTGACGATCTCTTTCATGATCTTTTTCAATCGTTCTTCGAACTCACCACGGTATTTGGTTCCTGCAATAAGGCTTGCCAAATCCAAAGATAACACTCGTTTATCGAAAAGTAAATCGGGAACTAATTTTTCCACTACCGCTTGCGCAAGACCTTCTACAATTGCAGTTTTACCCACACCTGATTCTCCTACGAGGACTGGGTTATTTTTTGTCTTACGAGATAAAATTTGAATCACTCGTTCGATCTCTTTTGACCTTCCGATGACTGGATCCAATTTTTTTTCACGAGCGAGTTGTGTTAGATCACGCGCAAATTCGTCAAGGATCGGAGTTTTACTTTTTTCTTGTCTAGGAGTTGCCGTTTGTGTTTGGCTTTGTCCTGTGGTTTGAGAACCAGTTGTTCCACCACCCACAGCACCCGAAGGTGGTGCTCCGAGTAGACGTAAAATTTCCGATTTGATGACATTATAGTTCACACTGAAGGAAGATAAAGATCCGCCAGCGATGTTATTATTATCACGGAGTAATGCGAGTAAAATGTGTTCGGTTCCCACATAATTATGTTTGAGGCGTTTTGCCTCTTCTTTGGAAACTTCGATCATTTTTTGGTACTTGTCTTGCCCTTGGCTGACATCGAGTAACAAAGCACCCGAACCCTCACGGGTACGTTTCTCCACTTCTTTACGGAGTTCGTTTAAATTGATGTTTAGATTCGTTAGAATCTTTATCGCGACAGAGTCCTCCTCCCGGAGAAGCCCAAGTAGAATGTGTTCAGGACCGATAAAATCGGAACCTAAACGTTTAGCCTCATCTTGGGCGATTTCGTTGATGACTCTTTTTGCTCTTTTGGTGAATTCCAACATGCCGCACCCTGCCTTTAGTAATTAGACGAACGTCCTTGTTCCCATCATGACCGTACTGGTTCAAAGGGAGCCTCGTAAACCAAGAATTTTGTAAAACTGACGTTTTTGGACCGCGAATGCGTTCTTCCACGAGATTTTTACGACAAGTCCGCGGAAGTTTCCCAGGGACTCTCTTCTATGATCGGTGGAAGGAGCAATTTCTATACCAAATTCAGAAAGTTTCTCGAAAAGTGAAAAGAACCTGGGATCCACTCCCTCTTTGATTCCGAGAAGGAGAGAATCCCTCCTTCCTTTCCCCAAATTGGTAGGACAAGAGGAAATAAACCCAATCCCCTGGCGGTAAGCCCAATGTTTCCGACTGTAGAACAAACGTAGGAGGGACCTTTTTTCTTTCGAAAGCCTTGCCTGTAAGGTTTTCTTGGCGTTTTGCAATTGTCCGTAGTTTAGATCCAAAATGCGAAGGATTTCCAAACGTACATGGTCTTCCGCACCTAAATACAAATGGTAAATTGGACTGATTCCTTCTTTTGAGACAGTAAAACTGTTTGGTCCCTCTTTTGGATCTTTCCAAAACCCACTCTCGGCTAACAGGCGTCTTGCCTCCATTTCCTTTGGTTCATAAAAGGGAAACAAAGAATGGGCCAAATTCCTTGTGATCCGAGTTCGATACGACAGGAATTGGATTTTGGATTGGCTATTCGAAAAAATTTCCTCAATTTCTGTTAAAAGAGAATTGGGTATCCACAATCGACGAGATTGTTTGGGAACAGGAAACACTGTCACACAATGTTCACACCCATATTTACCAGAAATTTGAAATTGCGAATCCTTTGTGCCACAAATCCGGCAATACATTACAGGCTAACAGGCGATAGTTTACCGGAAACAATTCGATTCCTCTTATGTGCCATGGAAGCAAGTTCCAAGTCATGAGTCACAAGGATGAGAGAAAACTTAAATTCGTTTTGTAAATCTTTGATGAGATCCATGAGATGACGTGAATTGTCCCGATCTAAGTTCCCTGTTGGTTCATCTGCAAGGATGAGTTGCCTTCTTCCCACAAGGGCACGCGCCACACCCACACGAGCACTTTCTCCCCCTGAAAGTTGGGAAGGAAAACTTTCGGTTCGTTCACCAAGACCTACTTTTTTTAAAATTTCAATGGCTTCCGCCTTTGCTTGTGATGGATTCATCCTAGCAATGAGAAGTGGCATCATCACATTTTCTAAGGCAGTAAAATCGGGAAGTAGTAAATGTTGTTGGAAGATAAACGAGATTTTTTCAGCACGAAAACTCTCTCTTTGTTTTTCGCTGAGGTTTTTTAGTGAAACTCCACAGACTTCCACCTCACCGTCGTCAAACGAATCCATGGCGCCGAGGATATTCAGGAGAGTGGATTTTCCAACACCAGATGCACCTTCCACAGAAACGATTTCACCAGGTAACACTTCAAAGTCGAGACCTGAAATGATATGGTATCTTTTGTCCACAACTTGGTAGTACTTTTCTAATTTACGAACAGAAACAGTTGGTTTGATTTCAGAATTAGTCATTGCGAATGGTATCCACTGGGTTTAGATTTGCAGCCATACGTGCAGGGAAATACCCAGCAAGGCCTGAGAGAATGGTAGCAGCCGTTGTCACCATAAAGATAAAGGAAATATCAATATCGACAGGGATGTGATCAAAGTAATAAATATCTTTTGGAACCAGTTCCACAGGATCCCAATCCCCAGGATTTAATAGACTTCCCACTCCATTGATGATTTCCGAAATCGCGTTGATGATGACTTCTAACTTTGTCGCAATAAAAATCCCAGTCATCCCTCCCACTAACGAAGACAAGATGCCCACAATCATTGCATTCAGTGTGAAAATGAGAAGGATATCATTGGAAGCAAGTCCAAGTGCTTTTAAGGTTCCTATGGATCTACGTTTCGCGCGAATGAGAGAGTGGACAGTTGCCACCATTCCAAGTGCCGCAAGGACAATGAAAAGAAACACAATGATGGAGATGATGGTTTTTTCCAACCTGAGGGCAGCAAGGAAGTTCTCTTGTTCTTCCGCGATGGTCCTTACCGACCAAGATGTATCATCTTGGATTTTTTGGTTCCAATTTTCTTCGTTTAACCGAGATAAGATTCTATGTTTGGTGAGTTTTAAATCATCCAGAGAACGAACCTTAATGGCGATTTGGTTCACAGCACCTTTCATCTTAAAAAACTCTTGGGCCTGGGGGAGAGATAAAAAGACAAACTTAGAATCGTAATTATAATAACCAGTTTTGAAAAGTCCCACCAATCGAAAGGATTGTACGTTCACTTGTACTCCCCGTTCGACCGTGAACCTGCCACCAGGAACTGCCATCGTGATCTCACGTCCAATCCCGTACCCATAAATGGCACTCATTTCCTTTCCAACAACTACGAGTTTTTTTGTATTGATCGCAGGGATTTCGTCACGGTTGTACTGCAAAATGCGAGGGAAGTTCGGGAGTCCGTTTTCTACTAATTTTTCAATCGAGTCAATGGGAACCGCACGGATCATAATCGGGTTAAAATTATTATTACTTTGGATGAGACCGTGGCTTGTGATATTCCCTTCCACAGAAACAAAGGATTCTGCGAGTTTCGGATCGGATTTCAAATGATTGATGACTGTTTCATAATCATAAATGGCCCCTGAACCGTAGGAATTTTCGATGGTGATGTGTGGACCACCTTGCCAAAGGGATTCTTTCACTTGTTTTTGGAACCCATTAAAAATGGAAAGAACGACAACAAGAAGCCCCACTCCCACTGCCATCACGATGAACGATAGTCTGGATTTAATGGAGAGGAATCCCAAAACGCGGGACCCTCGGATGTAACGAATAGTGATTAAAGAGACGATTCCCATGATGACCTAATCTTTTTGACAGCTTTCTTCGAAAGATGGATACTGTCAAAAAAGAACCTTATGCCTGAAACACCAAACTATTATTCTGTCAAAGTCAATCTTCGAGACGAAGCCAATATGGTGTACACCATGGTTTCTGCCATCATTGACCCGGTTGAAATCAAATCGGTGAAATTTGAGGGTGTTTCGTGTACAAGTCCCCTCTCACTTCTGCCCGTTCGGTCCACCTTCCAAGACTTCTATAACCGAATGCAAAGGGTGATCTACAAAGGGGAACAACAAAAAAACATTACAAAGTCCTTACAGGAACTCATCAAAACCAAGTTTGGTTCCGAAAGTTTTTTAGAAGAGATCCTCCATTACATGGATCACAATTTGACTGACCGATTGGACTTTGTTTTCAGTGAAATTCACAAACGAACTGCTGGAAATTCAGAACCAAAAGTGGAAGTTCATTTTGAACTGATTGATCCAAACGACATGACAAAAACCACTGTGGACGAAGAGGAAATTGCCAAAAAAGAAGCACCTCCCGTCACACCGGTTCCACAAGCATCTGGATTTCTCATCCCTGCTGACAAACAAATTGTTCAGTTTAAATTCCAACTCTCACCAGTGAATGGTGTGCCTCTCGTAGAACTGAAAGCAGGTGACAATGTATATGTACGATTAGTGCCTGGAGATTCTATCACAGATTCCATCATCAATACTTTGGAACTCAAAGAAGAGTCGGGTGCGATCAAACAAATCCCAGCCAAAATTGTAAACATTTCGAATAACAAAAACTTTTCGGAAGTTGTGATCAAAATCAATGAACAAATCTATGGAAAAATCATAGAAGAAGAAAACTCAGTAAAAATTAAAACCACTGATAGCAATATGGGTGCTGCCAATATTATGAACTCTGTTGCCTCTCCAACAGCCAAAATAACGAAAGCAAAACAAAATCCTAATTTGGCCGCTGATGAAAGTTTCCATTTGATGCCTTATATCATCATGCTTGTTGTACTTGCAATCGGTATGATGACAATTTTTGTAATTCTCTAAACTCTAATGACCCAATTCAGAAAAAAATTACCAATTCTATCTCCATTCTTCATCGCACTGGTTGTCCTCCATTCGCTTTTTGTGGACTATACAGTGCAATTCCCCGATTTTATCTCTTCTGAATCATCGGAAACCAATTTGGAAACGATAAAACCCAAGGTTATCGCCGAAAATGGTGTGATCGGGAGAATCTCTTATCTTGAATCTTTTTTAGTCGAAATCGAATCAAAAGAATTACCAATTGATACAGATTTAGAGGACACAAAAGATAATGTCAAACGAGTGCTAATCGGCCAAAAACTATTACTTGGCCTTTTATTGTTTTATCTTTTTTTAACCTTTTCAACTGCAATGACTTATATGTTCCGAGTTTGGTTTCACAAATCAATGGCACATGTTTTGTATCCAGTTTCACTCGTTGTATTATTGCCAAAAATATTTTTCCAACTGAACTTAATGGTTCAAAAAGATATTTTTTCCTATTTTTATTTTCTCTTCCTACTTTGTACCTATATCTTTACAATCTTAGCGTATCGTACCATCATCAAAGACAAGGAACCATATGAAGGATTTCAATCCTTACAATTTTCCTCTTCTTTGGAAGAAGAAGGAAGATCTCCTAACCAAACCAAAACGGGAACCTATTTTGTCCCCATTTTCCATGTTCTTGTGATCATACTGATTGGAATTCTAATTGGGAATTTAATTTATATCCCACTGTTTCTCTTACAAAAACACTATGTAAGTGAATTTAGTTACTTTATATTCTTTTTAATTGGACTCTTGTCTGTATTTTATATCTTCAATTATAACAAAGTGGGTGGTGAGTCCCAAAACAAAAATTGGCAAAACCTTTCTGTCAGTTTTGCCTACTTACAGTATCGTTTTTTACGAAATGGATTTTTTTCCATCTTCACAACGATACTCATCATTTTGTTTGTAACATTTTTGTTTAGTTTATTACTCTTTAATATTGATCTCATCCAAAACAATTTAGGATTATTCGGGAAAACAACAGAGTTTTAAAATCAATTACATTCAGGTGTTTTGTTTTGTTTTACAATACACCATGGGTTCCCATTCGGATAATACGTGTTACGTGAAATAAGCTCCCCAGAATCGGAATACACTTCGGATGCTTCTTTAACACCCGTTGGGTAATAATAAAACCACTCACCAATTTTTTTGTCTTCTGAATAACTGCCCTTAGCTTCTACTTTTGTATCTGGGTAATACCTCACCCAATCACCTGTTCGAAGTCCTCCGTCATAAAATCCCTTTTCATTCAAACGTCCATTGCGGTAATAACGAAAGTAAGCTCCGTTTTCATTTCCAATTTCAGCAGTTTGGATCCAAAGTTGTTTTTTTCGATAACCAGCTTTATAGTTTTGTTCTATATAAATTTTGCCATCTGAGAAATAGAATTTCCAAAGTCCATCTCTCTCTCCATTCACCATCTTTCCTTCCATAATGGTGGTTCCATCGATATAGTTTAATTTTTTACCAATCCCTTCTGGTTTTCCAAGTGCATTTACTGGGACAATTGTTATCAAATTTCCGTTTTCATACCATTCACGAAAATAACCTTCTCCAATCATTTGGTAGTGATTTGTTTTTTTATCAAAACTTGCATCTTTTGGAACTGTATTTGGTCTTTCACTTTTTCCTTTGCATGGTCCAAATAAATATCCACCAAGGAAAATTACTAAGAGAAGGGAAATAAAAATCCAAACAGGACTGTCTTTAATGGGTGTAGATGTAGATGTCATTTTCTTCTCTAAATTTTGTTAAGATTTCTTTTGAGATTAAGATTCGATTCAATCGTTTGGAACGAATTGGTGTAAGATAACGCAAACACATTAAAATGGTTCCTTCTGGTTCCAATGATGTGTAAACAATCGGTGTTGTTTTGCCAAGTCTGACGAGATAGTTTTTTGACATTTCTCGAATTTTGGATTCTACTAGTTCCGGAGCGAGCACCAACTCTTCATGTAAAATTTGAGAACAAATTTTTTCTGCTTTTTCCCAGTTGGATCTAAGTTCCAAGTATACACGAAATTCATCCCAAACAAAATCCATAGTTTCGGATACGATGAAAAAACGGTGTAATACAATATTATAATTTGGGAAATGAATCAGACGATTTGTCGATTGTTCAAATCTTGGGTCTTGTGCAATTTCAAGTAAGGTAAACTTAAAAAATCCAATATTAACAACATCACCCTTGATTGAATCAATTTCGATCCGATCACCCACTTTAAATCCATTGGCACCCATGATCATAAACCAACCAACCATGTTGAGCCATACTTCTTTCAGTGAGATCACAATCCCTGCACCAGCTAGACCAAGTACTGTTGGAAGGAGTGATAAACTCGAAAAAATGATAGGTAAATAGGCTATCGCAAAAACGAGTAAAAAACCCATCCTAGCTACTTTTCTACGATTGTATTCATGTACTGGATCGAGAGCAGGTTTAATTCTCTCGACAAGGAACATTGTGATTTTGTAACAAATCACTGCAAACACAACCATATAGGCAAATAAAATGAGTGTTTCAGCAAATTCTCTATTATTGCTTCTCAATAGAGTTAATGGATTTAGATCTAAATAAAATTCTTTTATACTTCCACTACCCATTGAGTTTGATTCCTTTGTGGCGTTTCAATATATCTAGAATTAGTTTTCTTTCGACCGGAACACCAAACTTTGGTTTACCGAAGTCTTCCAACAGAACAAACTTTAAAGTATTCCCATCCTTTTTTTTATCATGTTCCATGTGTTTTAAAACCAAATCCGGTTTTTCTTCCAAAACAGTTGGTAATTCTAATTGGGACATGAGTGATATGGCTTTTTGGAAGTTGGATTCAGAAAAACCAACTAATTCTTTTGATAATAACAATGCAGTCACAAGACCTACAGAAACTGCTTCTCCATGTGAATATTTTTTGTAAAGTGTGAGTGATTCAATTGCATGGCCAGTTGTGTGTCCTAAATTGAGGACGGCACGTAATCCCGATTCTTTTTCATCTTGGGAAACAATTGATGACTTTACTCTTACGGATTCTTCGATCGCATAACGCAGAATATCTGACTTTTCAAAAAAATCAGAACGTTTGGACTTGGAAATTGTTTCAAAAAAATTCCCACCATCCAAAAAAGAATGTTTTACCACCTCTGCAAGACCACAACTCCATTCTTTTTTTGGTAAGGTTGAAAGTGTAAAGAGTGGAGCAAAAACAAATTGAGGTTGGTAAAAAGCACCCACCATATTTTTGCCTGAATCAACATTTACCGCGACCTTTCCACCAACAGAAGAATCCACACAAGCAAGTAAGGTTGTAGGGACTTGGATGAACCGAATGCCTCTCTGGTAAGTAGCAGCGATAAAACCAGCAAAATCTCCCACCACTCCGCCACCAAAGGCAATGATCACCGCATTTCGATCGGCATCAGCTTCAATGAGTTGGTGGTATACTTTTTTGACACGGTCAATGTGTTTGTTTTTTTCACCTGACTTTAAGTAAATAAAGGAAAATGGAAGAGAACTGTTTTTGAGTTCTCTAATGATATACTTTTCATAAATGCCTGCGATTTCACGGCTTGTGAGAACAAAGACATGTGATATTTTTTTGAGGTTGTTCAGTTTTTCAGAAAGACCAACAAAGTCTTCATGTAACTCGACAGGGTAAACAAATCCTGAACCGACGACTTCTCGTTCTGATAACTTCATGGTTCATTCACCCATGGGCTTGAAATATATCTAGGTTTATTTGTGCTTTTGGTCCGAAAGAAATGTTTTATATCAGGTCTTAAATCCATAGATAGAATTTCTTTTGGTGTGAAATAACCAAATCCTGATATTGCTTTTTCTTTCGCATTGAGTACTGGCAAAAGTTCTTTTACCTTTGTTAAAAATACAATTTGTATCAGGTGTCTTTTTTTGTTGGGATCAATGGATTCATTTAATAATAAAAATTCAGTGTGACTTACTTCGAGAGACAGTTCTTCTCTTAGTTCTCGTTTGAGAGCTTCTTCACCCGATTCACCAAATTCAATTCCCCCACCAGGAAGTAACCAATACCCAGATTGTTTTTTCTGTTGTTGGACGAGTAAAATTTTGCCTTTGGGATCTTGGATGAGTGCCGCGACCCGGACTCTCATGGATTTTGATTTGAGTAAAAAATCGATCATAATAAGTTCAAAACACGCAGAGCTGCTTTTGCGGCCATTTGTTCGGCTCTCCGTTTATTCTTTCCATCACCCGTCGTTTGAAAATGATTTTCACAGGAAACTGATACAGAAAATTCTTTATCGTGGTCAGGCCCTTCTTCTTTCAATAAAACATACTCTGGTAATTTTTTCCATTTTTTTTGGCAATATTCCTGTAAAATGGTTTTGTAATCTTTTGTTTCTTCCGCCGACTCTACTTTTTTTTCCATCGATTGGAAATGTGGGGTTAAAAAGATCCGACAACTGTTTAAACCTTGGTCCAGATACAAAGCACCTAAGAAGGCTTCAAAACAGTCTGCTTGTAGATTTAAGTTCACTTCCCCTTTTTCTTTTTCACCCTTTCCCAATAACAAAAAATCAGGGAACCGGTAGACACGTGCCAATTTTGCAATCGCAGGTGCTGATACCATTTTGCTCTTGAGTTTCGCCAAGATCCCTTCTTTGCCTTTGGGTAATGATTTATAAAGGTATTCAGCAGCAAGGATCCCAAGGACCGAGTCACCTAAAAATTCCAATCTTTCATTGTCAGATAGATACCGATCTGAGTCTTCATTGGCAAAGGACCTATGAACAAAAGCTAGGTGGAGAAGAGAAACATCCTTAAAACTAGTATTCGTAAGGGATTGTAGTTCTTTTAGAGAGTTGATTCTTTCAGGAGAAAGTTTGATGCGAATGGAATGGGACAAGGGAAAAAGATCCGGGTTCCTCTATTCGGGGAACCCGGTTTTTGGATTGGGAATTACCCCTTAAGTTTATCGATGAATTTAATTACATCGCCTACGGTTTGGATTTTTTCTGCGTCTTCATCAGAAATTTCCACACCAAACTCTTCTTCAAGAGCCATCACGAGTTCAACTGTGTCAAGAGAGTCAGCACCAAGATCATTGATGAAGTGAGCTTCAGGTGTAACTTCTGATTCATCAACACCAAGTTGTTCTACGATGATTGACTTAATTTTTTCGAAATCTGCCATTTTATATCCTCCAGGCCACTGTGAACAGTGGGGCAAGTGTTAAATCGTTTTCCGCCAGGTATATATGTACGCCTAGCGTTTTTTTAAAATGAAATTGTCGGAATTTTTGGCAAGTCTAAATAGATTATTTTCCTCTTGAAACCTTTGACATCGTTCTAACATCACCTAACATATATTAATAGGGACTTCTATCACGAGAATGGTGGAAAAAAGAACCATCCTGTCCTAGTTTCCAAGAGATGGCAATATCTTGCCCTGATTTCCAGCCAATTGCTCCATTTTAACAGAATTATACTCCACTATAATGGAACTTACTTCCCGAACCAGGAGGGGAATCCGAAATCAAGCCTAAGAAATAACTTTTTTAGGAGACTTCCATGATTCGGAAATGGACAAAAACTCTCACATCTCTTTTCCTACTTTCTTCTTTCGTTTTTTGCACAGAAAAAAAAGAAGAGAATAATGATTCATTACTCGCAGGCCTACTCGTATTAGTTGCCAATCAGATCCGCGTAAACACTGTAACTGATCTCACAAATGAATCTTCTGCTGATTATAATGAGAACAAATGGGGACTCATCACAGGATCCACTTTAAATTCTTGGGTGAGCAACTGGCAATCCAATCGACCATCTGGGATTACAGGGAAACTTGTGGTCTTACAAACAGATGCCGCAAACCGTGTTTCAGGTGATGGTCATAATGCATACATCAAATCAGATCCATCTTCAGGTGTTTATGTTTATTTGTTAAATGATTACACAACACCAGACCTTCCCTCTGGTGGATTTCGATTTAACCAAACTCGTGATTCTGGTTTATTCAATAATTCCATACGGTACCAAGCCAATGGAACATTTGTGGATGATTGGTTAAACACTTACAATATTGATCCTACGAAAGATTTAGTTGTGTTCGCTGCTGGTACGGGGAATGGAACCACTGTCAGTGCGGATCCAGGGGCAGCGACTGCCACAGTTGCGGGTGCCATCCAAGACATTACGAGAGGATTTTATTGGTTACGGTATTGGGGAGTGGATGTAAAACATTTAGCGATTTTGAATGGAAATTTACGTTACAATATCACAAACAATTTCGTTCAAACTGCACAAACCAGCACTACAAAATCGACAATACCAACAACCAAAGGAACTTTCAGTGTACGCCAATTACGTGTGGACAATACTGCAATTACACTTGGTTTAGAAGATGTCTATGAAATCGCAAAAAACAATCTTACAACTTCCAATGTATTTGGGATTACAAATACTCAATTTCTGATTGATGCAAGGCCCTCTACACAATTTGGATCTGGTAGGTCTGCTGGAGTGAATGGTGATACCTCTCAGTACATTACAACAGGTTATGATTCAGCGGGTGCTCCTGTTGTTTGGGGAGCAAGTGGGGATACAAATTCTGCAAACACAGCTGGGAAAACCTATGTGCCATTTGAAGGGAATATCAAAGGAGCAGTCAGTTTTCCATGGCTTGCCCTATTTGAAGGGATCCCTGATTCTGGGAATACTTCAGGTGTAACCGCGACAGCATTTAACAATGGTTACCGATACAAGTCAAAATCGGCATTGGTAAACATTTTTGCAAACAAAGGGTATGTTGCAGGTTCCACTGTCATCAGCCAATGTAGAACTAATTTTGAAGCACAAGTGAATGGTTTTGCCTCACTCAATATCCTTGGATACCCTACAGCTTATTATGATGGATCACTCGTGGAATGGACGGCTCTCGTTTCTTCTCATCCAGACAATAACACCAACCAAGTGCCAAGTGATTTTAAGTGGAGAACAGATTTGGCAACAGTCAGTGTCTTTGGTTACAATCCTCAAATTTCAAATTCTGGAAACGTTGGAAGTACAATTAGTAGAGTAAAACCTGCTCCAGTCAATTTACAAGCAACCACTTCAAAAAAATTCATCCAAGAAGATAAAGCTTACAAGTATTAAAATCTTTCCCAGTTTACACTTTCGTCTCTTGGCTCAAACCAAGAGACATTCTTTTCTCACTTAAATTCCCTTTGCAAAAAAGTTTTTGTCTGACAGTTTGTCTTTATGGCAAGGAATGAAAAGGAAGAAGCAATACATATTGGATTTCGTGAAGCACTCGCTTTAATACTACCTTACCTCCAAAAAAAAATTTGGAATCAATTTAAATCAGTCATTTGGATTGTTTTATACCTTTCCGTTTTCCAATTATTGGTCTTACGAATCCCAATTAAAGAAGCTGGGATCATCAGTTTTGGAATTTGCGCTGTCATCTTAGGTCTTACTTTTTTTCTCGAAGGATTATTTTTAGGACTGATGCCCCTAGGAGAAGCCTTGGGATTAAAATTGCCGCAAAAATTAGGTATGTTTAGCATTTTGATTTTTTCGGTTCTTTTGGGTATGGGGGCAACCTTAGCAGAACCAGCGATTGCCATTTTAAAAGCATGTGGAAGTAAAGTTGCCCCTTGGGATGCACCACTGCTCTATTATCTCCTCAATGGAGGTTCAGACACTCTTTATTTATCCATCGCGATTGGAGTTGGTATCTCTGTTGTCATTGGGATGTTTCGTTTTTTATATGGTTTTTCACTTTCGAAAATTTTAGTCCCTTCCGTTTTACTTTTGTTAGCCGTTAGTATTTACGCATTTTTTGATGAAAACTTACAACATATTTCTGGCCTTGCTTGGGATTCAGGTGCTGTAACAACAGGCCCTGTAACCGTACCACTGGTTGTCGCATTGGGAATTGGAATCTCCAAAGTATCTGAAAAAAACGAACAAAGTAGTGCTTATGGTGTTGTGACCTTAGCATCCCTATTCCCAATTTTAGCGGTGTTTTTGGTTGGGATCTATTTTTCTAACAAAGTACCAAAACCGATGACAGAAATGGAATTTTTCAAACATGGCATCCACACAGAACAATCCAATTTTTTGTTAGGAAATAATGCCAAACAGTACAAACGACAAACATTAGAAAGTAAAACTCAATTCAAACAAAATACAACCTTCAAAGAATTTCCAACAAAAATGGTGGTTGCATTCCAATTGGCACTTCGCGCCATTTTACCATTATCCATTTTTTTGATTTTGTTTTTATACTTCATCCTCAAAGAAAAAATTGCTTATCCGGAAGAAGTGCAACTAGGGATTGTCTTTTCCATTTTAGGTCTTACCATTTTTAATTTTGGGATCATGTTTGGTTTGAATCAATTGGGAGACCAAGTGGGTGGAAAACTTCCTTCCACATTTCGTTCAATTGAACTCACAGACTCAATCAAGTTCATCAAAAACTTTAATCCAAAATCTGTATACACGGCAGTGAATGAAGAAGGAAAAGAGGAAAAATTCTTTTATTTAAAAGAAAGAAAATTATATTCTGGAATTCCATACCACGAAGAAAATTGGAATCCAACTAACAAGGTATATGAGTATATACCTATCCACGGTCCTATTTTTGGTAAAGAAGACAACCTTCTTGGTTATGTCATCGTATTGGCATTTGCTTTTGTATTGGGATATAGTGCAACACTAGCAGAACCTGCTTTATCAGCATTAGGAAATGCAGTGGAAGAAACAACAGTTGGAACGTTTCGAAAATCCTTACTCATCCAATCTGTGGCAATTGGTGTTGGTTTTGGTACACTAACAGGTATTTTAAAAATTGTATTAGAAATCCCACTGATTTGGATTTTGGTTCCAATCTATATTTTTTTACTAATTTTAAATACAGTGAGTAAATCAGAGTTTATCGAAATTGCATGGGATAGTGCGGGAGTTACGACCGGACCCATTACAGTCCCTCTCATCATTGCAATGGGTCTTGGGATTGGAAATCAATTGGGAACAATTGATGGATTTGGTATTTTAGCATGTGCCTCTGCATTTCCTATTTTATCGGTACTCATTATGGGTATCATCGTAGAAAACTCACGTAAACTTTCACTCAATGATTCAGAATCAAAAACAAAATAAGATCATGAAACGTAAAACATCACGAATCACAACGATTGTTCATCGAGACCTAACAGAATCAGTTGTCACATCATTAAAAAACCAAGGTGTCTTATACTATCAAATTGAAGCTGGTAGATACCCTGTTCTCGCCAAACGAGGTTTATGGTTTTTTGATTTTTACCAGAATCATGCCATTATTGATATGCCAGTTTCTATTTTGGAAATCATATGCGAAGAGAGTTCTGAAAATTTTTTAATTTCAATGATTCGTGATGCTGCTGAACTAAACATACCTGGTCATGGAAGTGTATATTCAGAATCCATCGAACTCATTTCGGCCAATCAAAATTTTTACATTCATTCTTCGAAAGAAATCAAAAAACCGATTGGATTCACTGGACTTACAGGGATCTTTTGTGTTTTGCCCAGAGGGTCTGCAGAACCCATTGCTAAATTGCTTTTACAAAACGGGATTGCTGTTCCCACCATCAGTTATGGTACGGGAACTGGGTTACGAGACCGATTGGGATTACTTCGGATTACAATCCCAAAAGAAAAGGAAATCCTTAAACTCATAGTCCACTCTTCCGATATCGAACATGTTTTAGATTTTATGATAGAAGTTGGTCGTTTGGATTTGCCAGGTAGGGGTTTTATTTTTGAATTCCCAGTTGGTCATGGATTACTCAATACCAAGGTAAGTTTAGAAGGTCCAAAACAAGCAGCAAGTATGGACCAAATTATTTCCGCATTGGATCAGTTATATGGCAATATGGAATGGAGAAAAAAATCGAATCAATTTAGAATTTCACTTCGGCATCGAAACTATTTTGAGGGAGTAAACCTCGTTTTGAATTGTAAAGAAGAATCAATGGAATTTGTAACAAGTGCTCTGCGAAAAGTGGGTGTCACAAGTTCTACAATTTCACTCAAACGTATGGCACATACAGGAAATACAGACAGTATGTTTACTCCTGCGAGGGAAGTTGCGAATTTACTGATCCCTAAAAAAAACTTACCTGAAGTCATTGAGGTTTTGAATGAACTAGAATTTTTTGATGAAAAATTTGAAGGGATAGCGTATACGATGGAAATCCCAAGAGCTTTCTCTTACCAATCAAAAAAGTCAAACCAAAAGTAGAGAACTCAATCAAACGAATTCCAGTAACAATCTGATCGTTCAACGGAACAATCGTTCATAAATTTGCAAAACAATAACACCTAAACCACCAATCGTTGCCCCCACGATAGGGATTTGGTATAGTTTTTGGTCTGTTCTTATTTATTTCTCATCTGAAGAGGAGAAATATTTTGAAATTGGTTCTAAATTTGATGAATCAGACACCACTTGAGATTGAAAGAAAATCCCAAGTGGAAGTGAAGGATTGTTTTTTAGTGACCGCCACCTGGTAAAAATCCGCCACCATTGATATCAAGGATATGACCTGTGATAAAGGAAGATGCATCGGAAGCGAGGAAGGCAATTCCGTTTGCAATGTCTTCAGGAAGACCAGCACGTTTTAATGGGATCGCTTGTACCATACCATGTCTGATATTTTCTGGAATTGCTTCTGTCATTTCTGTTGCAATAAAACCTGGAGCAATTGCATTACAACGAACTTTTCTAGATGCCATCTCAAGAGCCACAGCTTTTGTGAAACCAATCACACCTGCTTTAGAAGCAGAGTAGTTTGTTTGTCCAATGTTTCCATTTTCACCAGAGATAGAAGATAAATTAATGATGGATCCACCATTTTCTTGTTTCATCATCACTTTAATCGCAGCTTGTGTACAAAGATAAGTCCCTGTTAGGTTAACAGCAATCACCGCATCCCACTGCTCTTTTTTCATTCTCATAAGGAGAGTATCTCGAGTGATACCTGCGTTATTCACAAGGATGTCTACAGATCCAAATTCTTTTTTTGCTGTATCAATTAATTTTTGAGCATCTTCTTCCACAGATACGTTGGCAACGACTGCAATCGCTTTGTAACCTTTGGATTTAAGTTCTTCCGCAGTTGCATTGGTTGCTTCTGGGTTCATATCTGCGACAACAATGTTTGCACCTAGAGATGCGAGTTTCAAACAAGTTGCCTTTCCGATTCCTCTTGCACCACCTGTGACGATGGCTGTTTTCCCTGATAAACTGATCATTTTTTGTTCCTCTTTTTTTCTAATTCCTAAACAATATACTAAACAAATCAAATAAATGATAACAAACGAATTCAAAGCCACATTGCCAAATCACCTAACTTTCGTTTAAAGGTAATTCTTCGCAAATGATCTAAATTCCAGATTCTCTTCTATCTCTAGTATCGTTTTAGTGAGAATCTCCTAAAATATTTTTGTATTCTCCCAAACGTTCTCGAATCCTTTCATTGATACCATGTTTGGCACACTCTGAAATGACTCTCACTGCATTTTTGACTGCAAGTGCATTGGAAGAACCATGTCCAATCATACAAATCCCTTCCACACCTAACAGAAGTGCTCCACCGTATTCAGCATAATCTAAACGTTTTTTCACTGCAGTAAATGTAGATTTTAAAAGGAGTGCACCTGTTTGGGCAAGACTAGATTGTCTAATCGAATTTCGTAAGACATTAAATATCGATTTTGCAAGTCCTTCAGTGGCTTTCAGAACTATGTTTCCAATAAAACCATCGCATACGACAACATCTACTTCTCTTCCACTGCCATATAAATCACGGCCTTCCACATTACCGACAAAGTTAAAGGGAATTTTTTTTAGGAGATCAAAGGTTTTGACAGAAACTGTATTTCCTTTTTTGTCTTCTTCCCCGTTGGATAGGATTCCGACTTTTGGACTTTTGATTCCAAAGAGTTCTTTTGCATAAATCTCACCCATTACTGCGAATTGTGCTAAGTATTCTGGTTTGCAGTCAACATTTGCACCAGCATCTAACAGAAGTACGGGGGGGCCTTCCTCTCTTGGGATATGAGCTGCAATGGGAGGTCGTAAAACTCCGGGTAGGCGACCAAGGTGTAATAATGCAGCGGCCATAGTAGCGCCAGTGTTTCCTGGAGAAAACACACCGATACATTCTTTATCTGCTACTAAACGAACTGCTTTTACTACGGAAGAATCCTCCATAGCGCGGACTGCTATGGATGGAGAATCATTCATACCGATGATCTCAGTAGAATGTATGACACGGATTTTTTCAGTGTCATAATCGAATTTTAACAGGATATCAAGTAACTCTTGTTCATCGCCAACGAGCGAAACAGACAGTCCGAATTCTCGTACTGCCAGTACCGCGCCCTCGACGATACCTTCAGGGCCGTAATCTCCGCTCATCGCGTCCACGGCGACCCACATGACGGTTAGTTATCTTCGGTCGTTTTTTTAACTTTTTGAGCGACTACGAGTTTACCCTTATAAAAACCGCAATAAGGGCATACACGGTGGGACAGAACAAATGATCCACAATTGGAACACGGGTTTAAGTTAGGTTTGCCAATCGCATGATGGGCTCTTTTTGTTCTAACTTTCGATTTTGATTTACGTCTCTTTGGGACTGCCATGGCTATCCTCTATGGAATTATAACTGGTTTTTACTATGTTTTGGAAATCCGATGTGAAAACAATATTTTAATTTTCTAGGCTCTCGATAAGAGACCGTAATTCGGCGTGTTTGTGATAAAAAGAGGAACGATTGCTGACCAAACGGGCTGTACTATACAAAATGGACTCAAATTCTTTGAGTCCATTGGCTTTTAGGGTGCCACCAGTGGACACTAGGTCGACAATACAATCGGAAAGTCCAACAATGGGCGCAAGTTCTATCGACCCATATAATTTGATGATTTCGCAGGAAATACCTTTGGAAAAAAAATACTCCCGTGTGAGATTCGGGTATTTGGTTGCCACTCGCACTTTGGAACGTTTGGCAAATAAGTCAAAGTCGGGGAAGGAAGCAAGAGATAACCTACAAGCACCTAATTTGAGATCCACAGGTGCAATTAAGTCAAATCCACCTTCCCTTAAAATGTCCCAACCAACAATCCCAGCATCCGCTGCGGCTTCTTCCACATAGGTGCAGACATCTTGTGATCTAACAAATAATAGACGGATTCTTTTGTCTTCAGAGACGTAGGTAAGTTCTTTAGAACCCTCAGATGGCAGGTTTTTTAGCCATCCTTTGGATTTCAAAAGAAGAGCAGTTTCTTCGGCAAGCCTACCTTTCGGGAGAGCCAAAGTTAACATAGGTTAGTTTTTCCCGAGTTTAAGGAGTAAATAACTTGCAAGGAGTTTTACATCTTCACCAGATTCTGCACCATCAAGTTTGAGTGCTTTTTCTAGGAATTGTTTTGCTCCTTGTTTGTCTCCAGTTAGATAAGACAATCTACCTGCTTGGTAATAAGACCATGCTTTAAAGCCATTGAGTTCACGAGCAGGTTCCACTACTGTTGCAGCGATTTTATAATTTTCTAAAGACTTTGCGTTGTTTTTTTCCCGTTCCCGGTAGTTACCAGCAATATAGAAATAGAGTGCTTTGATTTCTTTAGGAGTGTCGATTTTTTTCGCCGCATCTTCTAAATAAGCACCTGCCTTACCAAACTCACCTTTTTCTGCATACAGTTTGGAAAGGTCTTTCCAAACTCGAAGTTCCATTCTACCGGTACTTTGGTTTTGTAAAAATACTTCCAAACTTTGGATTTGTGCATCCAAACTAACATTTGCTTTTTGGTGCGTGAGTTTGAGGTCTTCTAAGGTAACCGTTTCTTTTTCAAAAAGATATTGTCTGTACTCAAAAAAACCAATCACACCAGCTAACACAATGATAGCAGATGCGAGGCTGATAAAAACAGACTTACGATTTTTAGATAAAAAATGTGTGAACTTTAAAAAAACAAGTTCCGCTTTTGAACCTTCAAAATCAGCGAACTCATCCTTTTCGATGAGTTCGGCTTGTTTTTTTTGTTCGATGATGTTCTTCTTATGAAACTTATCCATAGACCTATCGGTTTTGGTTTAAATTCATAAAAGATCCGATGGATTCACGTGAAGGTTGGTTGTCTTCCTTCATGTATTTAGCCATCTCTTCTCTTTCTACAGCTTTATCAAAGTCTTTGATCGAGAGGGAGATCTTTTTGTTGTTAGGTTCAATTTTTACCACAACAGTGCGAACAGAATCACCTACTTTGTAAAGGTCTTCTAACTTGATGTTACGACCATCTGGGATTTCAGAGATGTGAACAAGACCTTCATAACCAGGTTCTACTTCCACAAACACCCCAAAACTAACGATGGATTTCACACGACCTTCCACAAGAGTACCTGGTGGGTATTTTTTGCGAAGAGCTTCATAAGGATGCTCAGAAAGTTGTTTTAATCCACAGCTAATGCGTTGTGCATCTAGGTTTACATCTAGGATTTTGTATTGAACCGATTGGCCTTTTTTGAGGAGGTTTAACGGGTTCTTTTCTTTTTCATCCCAAGTGATGTCAGAGATATGAATCAGTCCTTCAATTCCACTTTCTACTTCTACGAAAGCACCGTATTTTGTGATACCAGTGATTTTACCTTCGAGAACATTTCCTGCACGAACATTCGCAGAAAGAGCTTCCCAAGGGTTAGGAAGGAGTTGTTTGAGTCCGAGGGACAAACGTCTAGCTTCGAAATCAATGTCTAAAATTTCAGAGTCAACTTCTTGGCCTTTTTTCAAAACATCTTTTGGATGTGGTGGTTTTTTAGCCCAAGAAAGTTCAGTTGTATGGATAAGACCTTCTAAACCTTCTTTGAGTTCTACGAAAGCACCGAAGTTCGTAAGAGAAGTAACGATCCCTCGTACCACCATACCTTTTTCGAGTTCTTTTTTCGCCCAAGCCCATGGATCTTCATACAATTGTTTGATGCCAAGGGAGAGTTTGTTGTTTTCCTTATCAATCTCAAGGACAATCACTTCGACTTCTGCACCGATGTTGAAGTATTGTTTGAAAGGAGCAAATTTTTTATAAGAGATATCGTTTTGGCGAAGAAGTCCTACTACATCGTAAACCGAGAGGAAAACACCAAAGTTTGCTATTTTCACAACCTTTCCTGTTACCTTGTCTCCCACTTTTACTTTGCCAAGGAGTTCTTCCCACTTTTCGCCGTTGATTTCGTCGAGGAGGGTTTTACGAGACACAACACCTGTTCTCGTTTTCTCATTGAGTTCGATGATTTTGAATGAAAACTCTTTTCCACCTTCCGTGGATTCCTTAAATCGAACTCCTACATGAGAAGCTGGTAGGAATAATTGAATTCCTTCACTTTCTACGAGGTAACCTTTGTTTTTCACTTCACCGACAATTTTGCCGGAGAGTGGGTATCCGTTTTGGCTTGCATCTTTGATGGTTTCCCAACCAACTCTTTGGTCCGCCTCTTTTTTGGAGAGGACACAATATCCATCGACCCGCTTTTTGATGATCGCACTGACTTTCTCACCACGTTTTGGCGTTTCAGAGAAGTCTTCACGAGAAACACGAGCTTCTAATTTTTCTCCAATATCTAGGAAAACAGTGTCACCGATGACATCGACTACAGTCCCTTCAATCAGGGTGCCTTTTCCTGCGGAGTTCTCTTGTTCTTGTGCTTGTGACTGCGATTCCCACTTCTCTAATAATTCGCCGAAGGAAGTGGTCTCATTTTTGGGGGAGGATGGGTTGGTTGAATTCAATGGTTACCGGGATACAAAACTTAGATTTGCCCAGAGGGTGAAACCTTGGACAGGATAGTATTTAGGACAGTTTCTGTGTCGAGGGTGCTCGTGTCAATCAGGATTGCGTCCGAAGCTTGTTTCAGTGGAGCAACAGTACGGGTGGTGTCACTTTCGTCCCTTGCCACAATTTCCTCTTTGATGTGGTTTAAGTCGGCTTTGAAGCCCTTAGCAACTAATTCATCGTATCGGCGTTTGGCCCTGACTTCCACAGAGGCAGTGAGAAAAAATTTAAATTTGGACTTTGGGAACACTTCGGTCCCAATGTCCCGCCCATCCATCACAAGTTTGTGAGTTCTGGCAAATTCACGGATATGGCGGTTTAGGATTTCCCGGAACGCACGCCTAGGGGCAATGTAACGGATTTTTTTTGTGATCTCGGGATCACGGATTTCATGGCTTATGTCCCTTTCTCCGAGGAACATGACGTTTTCGCCTTGGGCAGAGAGTTCACAATGTACGGGGATTTGGGACACGGAGAATCCGAATTCTACTTCGTCCTTTTCCAAGAGGCAGGCATCAGCTAGTTTCTCTGTGAAAAATGGAAATTTAGATTCGTCTTCACCAGTCGTTTGGAATTTTTCCCAAATAGCAAAGGTTAGCGCACGGTAGAATGCCCCTGAATCTAAATAATGGTATCCCAATTTGGTGGCGATCATTCGGGCAAGGGTACTTTTTCCGGAACCTGCTGGCCCATCAATCGCGATTACATTTTCAATCGATTGTAAACTCATAAGTAGATAGGCAAATTCTAAGAATGGATTTGATTTCGTCTAGAGGAATTCTTCTGCCTGAACATAGGCTAACCAAGAGTATACGTATTAAGATTGACATGTTTTTTTTCGTCAGAAGGATCATGGGCAAAAGGTGGGGTTTTCGTGAAAGTTCGAAATCGTAATCTGGATCCAGAACGAATTGCTGACTTTGAAAGTTTCCGGAGTGGCATTCTGGAAAAAATTGTCAAAAATTCACCCTTACAAAAAATTTTAAACGAAATCGTCTCAGGGATTGAGACACTGAACCCTTCTCTCATTTGTACCATTGTTCTCATTGAAAATTCAAAAATTAAAATTGGTGCCGCCCCTTCTCTTCCCAAAATTTATAACGATGCAATTGAAGGGCTTTCGATTGGTCCTGAAGTTGGGTCTTGTGGTACAGCAGCTTACACTGGAAAACGAATCATTGTAGAAGATATTAGTAAAAGCCCTCTTTGGAAAAATTACAAGGACATTGCACTGAGTGTTGGACTTTGTTCCTGTTGGTCTGAACCAATTCGATCTCACACAGAGGAAGTTGTGGGAACGTTTGCTATGTACCATCGAGAGATTGTTAGCCCCACCGAATTTGATATTTTTATCATTTCGGAAACGGCTGATTTAGTAAGTATCGCAATTGAAAAATCTATCACTTCCACAAAACTTTTGGAAAGTGAAAAACGATTCCGTGACTTCTTTGAAAAAAATTCATCGGTGATCCTAATCATTGATCCAGTTTCAGGAAAGATATTAAATGCAAATGAGTCTGCGACTTCTTTTTATGGTTATTCTCACGATACACTCATCCAAATGAATTTGGGTGACTTAAATTTTACAAACCACAATCATTCCGAAGAAAAAAACATCAATTTGTTTGACCAAAACAAAAGTGCTTCCTCTTTCTCTCACCAATTAGCATCTGGCAAAATCAAACAAGTTGAGATTTTTTCAACTCCGATTGAATCCAACCACCGCACTGTTTTATTTTCTATCATACATGATGTCACAGAACGAAAAATTGCAGAAGAAAAAGTAAATGCATTACTTTCAGAAAAAGAAATGATACTACGTGAAGTTCATCACCGTATCAAAAACAATATGACTATTTTGAACAATTTATTAGAGTTACAAGCAAACTCCCATGAAAATGAAACTGTCAAAACATCTCTGAAAGAAGCAACAAGCCGAATTAAAACAATGTCTGTTTTATATGATAAACTTTATACGGAAAAAGATAACAATGAATTACCATTAAAGGAATACTTAGAACCACTCACAAACGAAATCATATCCTTGTTCCCTTATCCCGTACAATTAAATCTAAATATCGCAAATCTCAAATTGACCACAGACCAACTACGTGCGATAGGGATCATCACAAATGAATTATTAACCAATAGTATGAAATATTCCAGGAATACGGAAAACAAACTCGAAATTCAAATCAAAGTATGGCAGGAAGAAGATTATTTTTATTTGTTCATTGGCGATAACGGTAATGGATTTAATTTTCAACTAGCCAATTCCGAAAACCAAGGGTTTGGTCTCAGTTTAGTCACCATGTTAACAAAACAAATCCATGGAGATCTATCATTTAATGGTGACAAACACACTGAGTACAAATTCAAATTTCCATACCAAAAACCAGGATCAGTTTGATTCAAACTGGTATTTAAATTTATTTTTGGCATTCCCTAAATAAGCAAATTCTAATACAAACTGCCTTTTCTCAAAAGAATCCGATGGATCATTCCAGGACAATCGCATCTCTTTTTCCATTGTTTTCCAATAGAAATAATTTTCTCTCGCATAATTACAAATTTGTAAGTATAATTTTTCATCCATACCTGTTCGACTCACATCCGGATTACAGGCATTCGGGCTTGCAAACTTCATTTTACCATTTAAGGAATGTAAATCCTTTGATATTAAATAATTGCGTGAGTTTGATTGGTCAAATTGGATTAGCATTGGTAGTTTTACTTGGTCACATTTCCAATAAAAACGCAAAGTAGGATCATTCACATTCACATCTTGCCAAAAAAACTCGAATTCGTTTTGATTCTGACAAAATTCAAATGTTTTAGCATCTGCATTAGTTAGCCGAAGATTCTTTTTTGGCAAAAGCGAAAAAACAGATTTCTGAAAACCATAATTCGTAAACACTCTTTTTGGAATCCAAATTTCTGTTTCTACCTGGTTCACTAATTCTTTGGCTCTCTCTTCACCAAATTGTTTTTTGGATTCTAGATACAATGAGTTTGATAACGTGTTAGTAAATTCAGGAAAAAATCGATCACCAACATTTGTTTTGGTAATCGCTTGGAAAATCGTAAGATCTGCCAATTCTTTGCCTACCACTGACCTGTACTTCCACAAAATGGAAGGGATGAATGTAAAATTCTTTTTAAAATCACTTTCCATGTTTGAATCATAAAAACCAATTTCTCTGTCCAAACGAAAGGAACTAACAAGCAATTGTTGTTTCACTCCTTCGCAGGTCTTATGAGAATATAACTCGGGATAATCAATCATGGAAGCAGCATAATAATCAGAAATTCCTTCCGCGAGAGAACGTCCAATTGCATTGTTTCCTAAATATTTTCCTGTGATAAGGTGTGTATATTCGTGGTAAATGGCATCAGGACAAGCAGCAGTATCAATGATTCGATCAAAAACAAATCGATCTACGATCGGGAAATCCCATTTGGGAGCAAACCACATCTCGTTATTCCATTGCCCTTGTTTTTCGGAAGGAGGGATTGTGAGTGCAGTGTTCTTTAGTTTTACCTTGGGATCATAGTACAATAATGGGGAATACACAAAAGGGGCATCCACTCGGATGATGATTTTCTCATTCGAAGTTGTTTTACTATTTTTGAATCCGGCCTGTTTATAGATATGATGAAATCTAGATTCAATTTTTTGGAGTTGGTAACCCAATGTGAGTAGTTTACGATTTCCAAATACTTGTTCCAAAAGAATTGGATCTTTTTCGAACTGGGAATGAATGGAAAAGTTTTCTAAAACATAGTGAGATGTTGACTTAAGATTTAAGTCGTCTCTTGGTATTTTTTTTTGAACAAATTGTTTTTGATTTTGATCCCAATCCAAAACTTGATCTTCCACTTGGGAAATACCAACAATGTTTGTTGTCAAAAACAGTAAGAAGATTGAAGAGAAACCAAAAAATCGTTTCTTCATTTGATTCAAATTCATGGATTTCCTCCGTAAGATACATATTGGTTAGAAAAGAATCTCGCTTTTCCACTGGATTCATTTGGAAAAGCAAGATTTGGTTGATTCAGGAAAGGTTATGAGAATCGATTAGATTCCAAGTCCTACAGAGTCATACATACCACCAGTCACAACTGTTCCAAAACCACCAGCATGTACTAATATACCAACGATGGCTACAACAGTAACAGAAGCTAAAACATTCTCCATGATTTTAAAGTTGTTTCCATGTAGGTAGTTACCAGTCGCTTCTTTCAATTGAATGGAAGAAACAATGTGATCCAAATCTTGGTCTAGTGTTCCTGCGAATTCAGCATTTTTAATTGCTCTTTTGATTCTTACAAATTCACTTGGAGTGATATGTGCTTTTAAGTATTCATGAGCTTCTTTGTTGGTCATACCATTGCTCACTAAAATTTTTGCTGCTTCTTTTACGTTCATTTGGTTTGCTTCAGTTGCAAACATGGTTTGGGAAGCAAATACAATCGCTATTAATAAACTAATTTTCTTTTTCATGGCTTTGTCCTTGTAACAAATTTGTTTTGAGAGAAGTTTCACACTCACTCTCACAAACTTGACTCCATCATACAGCGTTTGGTTTTCCAAATCGTCTGACTGGATCGGATTGGGCGGAAAACTACGTCCGACTGGATCGAATAGGATGTTTTTTTAGTATTTTTTCTCTGTATTCTCTTGGTGTGGTGCCAGTTTCTTTTTTGAAGGCTTCATTAAAGGTAGATTTGGATCCAAAACCAACATCATAAGCAATGGCAAGTAGTGACCTTTCTGGTTCATTTTGTATCCGGTCTTTGGCTTCGTTGATTCTGTATGAGTTAGTGAACTGATAAAAACTTTTTTTCATCTCTGAATTCAAAAACTCAGAGAGTTGGTGTGAACTTAAGTCCATTTTTTCTGCTAGATCACGAAGGTTAAGTGATTCATCTCGGTAAATCTTATCCACTTCAAATAATTGTTTTAGATTATCACGGATGAGATTATGATCTAATTTTGAGATCTGAGAGATTTTTGCTTTTTTTTCATCCTCTACAATCTTACGAACTTCCAAAAAGAAATCGGGGAAACTCTGGCGAATCACATATAAAATGCATAAAAAAATTCCAATCGCAAGCCCTGAAATTTGGAAAGAAGTGTGATCCCCAGTGGCGATTGTATTGAGTCCATATAATGATAGAGCAAAACAAAAACTTACAATTGTTGTTCCAATACGAAGTGTGTAGTTTTTGCGAAACGTACTCCATCGAATTTTTTTAGAAATACGCCAGACAATACGAATCATACACCATAAATAAATCAAAATGGTAACTAGAACCAAGGCAATTGGTCTCTCTAAGTATGGATTTTCTCCATGACTTTGCCTGAGCAAATCATTGGTGTGGTTCCAAAGATTCCAGCCAATGATCAAAAGAAAGGATATCAAAATGGGTACGAGGCGATACGACAATCGCCTGAACGAACGAAACTTTCCTTCCAATACGATGAGAAAATATTCATCTAATAAAACACCCAAACAAGCAATCATGGGTAAATTGGTTAGATACATAGGATAAAAAGAATCAATGTGCCCAGAAGAAACCAGGTATAAATTGAATAAATGGTAACTAGTTCCTAAAAATATAATCCCTAGTAAGATTTGTTTTCGATTTTTATGATAACTGAAAAACTCCCCTACCGCATAAAGAAAGGCAAGTAAGGTTGAAAATAAGAGAAAAAAGTTCAATGATTCAAAATGTGTCTGAAAAAATAAATCCATTCATTTACCAACTGGTTCCGTTTCATTCCTGAATTAGTGACCTTTAGACTCAAGATGCAAGAGAGCCATCTGTTATGACCATTCCTTTTTTTTGGAGTGACATTGCTTTTCCATCGGAATCGAAAAAAAGATATGGCAAAGACCAACACAATTTGTCCGATTCGATCGAAACGGAGGAATATACGAGTATGAATTGATCCATTTTGACGACGATTCGTTTGGATTGTTATATCCTTAGAACATAAAGAGGTGTCCTATGTCATTTGTTTGTTTACCCAATCCAATATTTCAAACTAACGTTCTTACCGATTTCTCACCCATTCATTTGAATTCTCAATCGAATTCCAATCAAACAAATGATGAGAAAAATTTATTATTACAAGGAAACATTTATTACCATAGCCAACTTTCCATTTCAGTTTCTGCAGCTGACATGGTATTTTACTGGAAACGATGTGATGTTTTGTCCAATTTCATTTCTCAATTTTACTTTCACTCTTTCGAATCAAAACAACTTGATAAAAATACGATTTCAACGGTGATCAATGAACTAGTTGAAAATGCTGCAAAATATTCCGACAAAGAAGAAAGTAAAATCCAAATAGAGGTTAAGGACTTAGGAAACCAACTGAGGATCGAAGTAAAAAATAAAATCACTCCATGGATGAAGGCAATTTTTGAAAACAAAATTCAGACTATCCAAACACATGATATCAATGATTTATATTTCGAAGCACTCGAAGCACATCATAAAGGGATTCCAAATTTTGGATTAGGATTGTTACGTTTGCTTAAGGATTACAAGCTCCCTCTCGCTTATGAGTTTACAAAACTAGAAAGGAATGAATTTGAAATCACAATGAGAGCTCATCTTTTCATTTCTGAAACGCATACTCATTAAAGACCATTTTTGTTAATGGTTTCAACAATAGGATACAAGTTTCTCACGTGAGACTTACTTTACATGGATTTTAGTATTTCAAAAAATCCTGGGAAACTTGTGTCAACCCAACTTGTATCATCAAATGTCAAATCTACACCAGTAAGTTTAGAAAGGATCGCAAAACTCATCGCTATGCGGTGGTCCATAAAGGTTTCGATTTTTGTTTTTTGGATGGAGGTAACTTCACCAAACTCGTATCCATCCTTTACTTCATTCACATGGATACCTAACTTTTCCAAATTGGAAACCATAGAATGAATCCGGTCTGATTCTTTAGCTCTCAGTTCTTCTGCATGAGAAATTTGAAATCCACCTTCTGAAAAAAGCCCAGCAACGGTTAAAATGGGAATTTCATCAATGATGGAAGGAATTAAATCTTCAGTAATCACTGTACGTTTGAGTTTTGATGGGAAAATGAGTAAGTCACCTATTTCTTCCCCACATTCCACTCGTTTGGCGACAATTTCAATTTTACCACCCATGTTTTGTAAAACTGTGATGATTCCAATCCGAGATGGATTGAGTCCTATATTTTTGATGAGAAGAGGTTCACTCCCTCCCCCACATAAACCAAACACAATGAAAAATGCAGCACTCGAAATATCACCAGGGATCACATACTTTGCCCCTTCAAAAACATAGGGAGGTTTGACTGTAAAGTGAATCGGGGAATGGTGGATGATGTTTCCGCCAAGGAAACGAATCATATTTTCAGTATGGTCTCTCGATACTTCTGATTCTTGATAATCAATCGAGATACCAGAAGATAAAGCGGCAAGGACAAGAGCACTTTTAATTTGTGCCGAAGCAATAGGACTCTTATAGGAATAGTCTTTTAGTTGTTTTCCTTGGATAAAAAGTGGTGCCTTATCGTTTCCTTCAACAGAACGAATGTCAGCTCCCATCTCTTTTAATGGGTTCATGATCCGAGCCATAGGTCGTTTGCAAAGAGAGGCATCTCCTGTCAGTGTTGCTTGTATTTGTGGGAGACCTGATAGCAAACCTGCAGAGAGTCGAATCCCTGTCCCCGCATTCCCAAAATCCAAAACCCCTTGGGGAGACTGGAGATTCTCTTTGCCAGGGCTTATGACTGTGTAACTTCCCTTTCCGAGGGAAGAGACAGAAAGTCCCATCGATTCAAAACAATGTAAGGTATGAAGAGGGTCTTCCCCTTCTAAAAAGCCATGGATTTCGGATTTCCCTTGGGAGAGGGCGCAAAAAAGCACAGAACGATGTGAGATCGACTTATCACCTGGGACATAAATTTCTTTTTTCGCATTTAATTTGAATTGTGGCTGCAACATGTTGTATTTTTCTAAAAAGTATTTTGCAATTTGGCGCTTCTTTATTAGCGTTTGTCGGAAACCTAAGTTTCCTTTACGAACAACCAAATGCCTCTAGATACCAGTAAAAATAACCAAAAGATCCCAGTCAATCCAGGTGAAGTCCTTTTCATCGGTGGTAAGGCCTCAACTTCCATGAACATCCTCCATGAGGGTTCGGTGCGAATCGAGACCACACTCGGCGACACAAGCATTGTTTTGTACAGTTTGGAAGGAGCCAATTTAACACCAGGCATCTTTGCTTTACTCGAAGGAACACCCTACCCTTATACCATTCGCGCTAAAACTTCATGTGTTGTATCCACGTATGTCATGAACCAAGCCAATGCCAAAAAAACACTCACATCAAAAGTATCTGTTGGAGTCATGGCCGTTCGAACCCTACTGAAAGAAATTGGTGAACTCTACAAACGGGTATTATCTATCAAAGGGCTTTCTTCTAAGTTTGAACAAACGATGGATAACTTGGGTGCTGTGTATTATATTTTGAATCCATCTATCTTTTCTGATGTCACACCAGGAGCGATGATCACTCGAGATGAAAACATCATTGATCCTGTAATGAAACTGATTCGAAATAATTTGGCTGGTTTCCAAGAACACGGCGGGATGTTACCTGACAAACCAACTATCAACTTTTTAGAAGAAGACCACGGTGAATTTTTTGAAAAAGATTATAGTGAATCCATCGAATGGAATGATGCAGAATTCCATTTCATACGAAAAATTTTATCTGTGAATCCGAAAATTTCACAAGCCTTGTTTGAAGCCGATCCAACTCTTTTACAAAGTGCTGCTGAAAGTTACGTAAAAACTTACCGCGAATTATTTGAACTCCTTAGCAAAGAAACATATGATTTATCAGAAATGATGAATTCCATGTTTGTTGGAGAAAATGCACTACTTGAGAAATTTAATCTTACATTAGATTTATTTAACACTGGTTATTCCACAATTCCTTCCACAGTTTTACTTCCCATTACCGAGTGGGCATTAAAAAAATCCAAATCTCTTCTGGATGAATACAAACAAATTTTTGGAACTAATTATGCAAGTGTTGGCAATAGTTTGGACAAACTCGAATCCAAACAATCGGAACTGACTGCTAAGTATGGACATGAACTAACTGCTCAGAAAAACAAAGAGGAAGCGATTGCACAAGGTGGAGATCCAATCCGAGCTGGCATTGATACCAAAGCGCTTAAAGTGGAACTTCTTAACTCTGCGAGCCAAATCCTAAACTACTCACAAGCAGATCCAGAAGCAGTCAAAGAGTTTTCAACCTTAATGGTAAAACTAAAGTCCTTCAAAAACCCACTTGATCCAGAACCAGACAATCGAAAAATCCGAAGGACCATTGCGAAAACATATTGGGATGTTTATAAAAAATCCTTCACAAAATGGTTACAATCAGGGAAACAGGCCCCCAAAGCCGTTGAACTCATGTTACGTTATGGTTACTTTGACGAAACCTTACTAGACGACGGTCATATCGTAGAACTAGTAGGTAGATTGTACCAACCGGGTGGAAATCCAAGTGCACCTATCCACCACGGTACCGATTGGTTAGAAAAAATTTACTCACGGGAAGTTCCCACTTCAGTAGACGAACTTGGACAGACATTTTTTGAAAAATTAAAAATGGATCTCAAAGATTCAGGGATCAAATCCGAAAAAGACATCCCACCAGACTATGATACTGGGGATGCTAGACTTGGTTCTGAAATTTCTTCCATGTATGAACCTAACGTACGTTTAACTTCTGGGAATATTGCGAGCCATTTCCCAATTCTCACAAAATACCACATTACCATCCCTCTTGAAAAATGTTTTGTTTCCAAAGATGATGTAGAAAAAGCACTACAATACATATTAGGGATTGATTATACTGCCTTCAATCGTGAGGTCATTTACAGAAACGAAGATATTGGAATCAAAAACGAGTTTATCCAAAGGTCAATCATTCCTGATTTTATCCTCGTTCCATCGATTGGTCCCAAAATCATGATGTGGCAAGACCTTTCCATTTTCCGTGGAGCGGGATCAAAAGAATCAAGAGGTAGGATTTGTATCCCACATTTTGTAACTGGTGACCTCAAAACCTTTATGTTGGAAGCAATCGCTGCTTTCCGTTGGGAACTTTGTAAAAATATCCTGGGACCAGACTGGAATAACGTTGGGATTCCATCGATCACAGCCGATTACACCGATTATGTGCAGTTTTATAAGAAAAGTAAGGACCTATCTCCTGAGCTCAAAGAAAAAATTTCATCCGAGTTCAAACGGTTCCGTACTGACCGTGATAAATTTGCCTATGATTATTCTTTATGGATCCGGTATGAAGCAGAAGGGGTACAACGTGTCAACCGAGTGGTACGTTCTATTTTTTACCGTCATATCCCATTTCATAAAAATATTCGGGAAAAAATATCATCACAACCTGCGTATGCAGAACTCCATAACCGCTTCAAAAACATCCGCACACGCCAACACAAAGAATTTGAAAACAAGTACAAAAAGTACATGGATACCAGTGGTAACTTACCAAAAGAACTGTATGAAAATTTAACTTTCTACGAAGTTTAATCCTTGTCAGATTTCATAAATGCAACATAATTGCATTTATGAAATCCATTCAATCCTTTGAAATTGCCATTATTGGAGGGAGTTTTTCTGGACTCTCCGCTGCCCTATCCCTTGTCCGTTCCCTTAGAAATATAGTCGTCATCGACTCTGGAAATCCTTGTAATCAAAATACACCTGCATCGCATAACTTCATTACACATGACGGAACGAATCCAAAGTTAATCCGTGAAAAAACCATTTACGATTTATCGAAGTATCCCAATTTCCATTCCATATATGGTGAAGTGAATTCCATTGAAAAATCTGACAAAGGGTTTTTATTAAAAGGGAATGGGATTCCCCTTCTCCAAGCTGATAAAATTATTTTTGCTACTGGACTTAAGGATGTATTACCTGAAATACCTGGTTTTGCAGAATCTTGGGGCAAATCGATACTTCACTGTCCTTATTGTCATGGATATGAAGTTGTAGGTAAAACGACAGGGTTATGGATGAATGAAAACGGCGTATTCGAACATGCTAAATTTCTTAAACATTGGGCAAAAGAAATAAAAGTTTATACAAATGGTCCGATTCAATTTTCGGAGGAAGAAGAAGTAAAATTAAAAAAGGAAGGAGTCAGTTTTATAACAGAAAAAGTCAAAACACTCATTCATGATAAAGGTCAGTTAACATCAATTCAGTTTGTATCAGGTAAGGAAACTCCTCTCGATGTTCTTTATGCGCGTGTCCCAATGGTACAACATTCATCATTACCAGAATCTTTAGGTTGTAAAATATTACCGAGTGGTCATTTGGAAGTTTCCAATTTTTATGAAACTAATCTTCCAGGAGTTTATGCAGTTGGTGATATGGCATCTATATTTCGATCAGTGGCACATGCTGTCCATTCAGGGAACATTGCAGGTGCCATGTTAAATCGAGCTATGATTTTGTCTTAATTACACTTCTTCGACAAAATAAGGTCTTGTGTATTCGCGGACGATCTCTACCACGAATCGTCCCCAAGATTTTGGATCTTCTTGTGAGATGTTCACTTGTTTGATTTTGGGAAAATAAGCGGTTGGTTTGAAAACGGAATGGGTGAGTTCCAATGCCCGAAGGTAATTGTCCAATCGTTTTACTTTCACAAAATTGATGATTTCGGTTTGGATTTTTTCTTTTGGCAAATACCCAACAATGATCATTCGGGGGAATAGGTTTTTTTTGAGAAGGCCAATGAAGTCTTCAAAACTATCCACTCGGTCAATGAAACCTTCATAAGCACCACCACCCAAGTTCATGATTTGGGTCACGATGTCCATGGAAAAGGATACTCCTTCCATGGTAGACATATCAGAAATGATCACAAGACCCTCGTCTGGTTGGAACACTTTGAACATATCAGCACCTTTGAAGTGCCTTCTGAGCAGTTTGGCTGCAGAAACATCAATTTCCTGTGCCTTAGCGAGTAACACCTTTCCCTGTGGGTCTAAAATGGGGTCTCGGGTGATGAGATACCGCTTTTTCACGGCATTTTGGTTCATAACTCGAAAGGCCTTTACTTTTTCCTCAATTTCATCTAAGGTAGAGTAACCAATTTTGAGTACATTTTCCCGTTTGCGTTTCCCGATGTCTGTTTCTTCCATGAAAGCTTGGTGCCTAAATCTTTGTATTGCTTATCCTATGGCAATTCTACCAATGTATAGCATATTTTTGTCTAAGGTATAAAATGCGGTTCAATTTTTACCCAATCCTATTCCTCGTCGTGTTTTTGGGATGTTCGTCCGTGGATTTTATCCCAGAACCTGATTTTCGTCCAAATGATCATCGTTATAAGGTATCTTCCTGGCAAGATGTGGAAATCCTAAGAGAAAGGCCCAAAAAACTCTTTAAAATCGTGGGAGAAGTCATCATTCGTAATACCGAAGACTTAACATGGGAAGAGTATGAACCTAGGCTTAAAAAAGATATGTATGCTAGAAAAATTGATGGTGTGTGGATGACAGAAAAGAACCAAACCTCCATTGATACACTTTCCGTTCAAACGATGGACCAAAAAGGAAGGACTACGCACTCTTACCTCCAACAATCTAACTTACCGTATTGGAAAGGGTATGCCTTTCGGTATCGATAAACATATGCCAAGAAAATTTGATTCTGAAATCTATATATCACCAGCCGACGAATGGATTTTTCGCGGAAACCCAATTGATAAAGAAGAAATCCTCACCTACTTTCGCAATAATCTCCATGGGAATGAAAAAGGTGTCTACATTGAAAATACCTTTGGCGAACTTTCAGAACATGGGTATATCAAAATTGATGGTTTCCCTTGCCATGTCTTACACGTTGAGGTTACCAAAGAAGAAATTCTATTCCTCACCGATGATGGTAGGAGTTATCCATTTGGTGCATTCGAAATTTATGAAACGAAGGATGGTGGAATCTTAGGTCTTAGGTCACTTGAGGAAAGGATCAAATACCGTTTCACTTGGAATGCTGCAAAAGAACTTTCTGATCTTCTAATAGAGGAAGATGGAGTCACTTATTTAGATTGGAAAGGGGTTAAAATGCAAATTCCAATGTATGAGGGAGAGGTAACGGTTCCCCTCCCCACTGACTACAATTAATTGGAAGGAGCTTCTTCGTCCGCTTTTAACTCTCGCCAAAGTTCATTTGCTTCTAAAAAATCTTTTTTTAATGAAAGAGCTTTGTGCAAATATTGAAGGGATCTTTCTGGACGGTTCCAGAGTTTATACAAAGTTGCTAGGTTAAAATAAGAAATGTGTGGTGCATCGTTTCGTTCACATCGTACTGATTTTTTTAACCAATACACTGCTTCTTTGTCATTGCCCATACGAAGTAGTAAAACACCAATTTCGTTACATGGATTTCCATATTCATGGTCCAAACTAACGGCTTTGTAATACGAAGCCAAGGCATCACTCCAGGATCCAAGAGCGTTTTGGACAAGTCCCAAGTAAAAATAGGCTTCCTCTGATTCTTCCAATTCTAAACTGGAACGAAGGTGGAATTCGGCACGGTCTAAATCACCGATTTTAAAATGGTCTTTTGCTAAATCTAAAGAAAGTTGGAAAGAACTTGAAGACAAAGAGATCCTCACCTGTTTTCTTTCATTTTCGGAAACCTTAAAAATCTCCTTGAAAACTTATTTTTTATTTTTGCAAACTAGGCAATAAATCATCAACAATTTGAGACGCAGTCAATCGGTAATGCTCTAAAATTTGGTTCCTTTCCCCGTGGTGGATCGGTTCTAAAGGAAGGGCAAATGTTTTTAAGAACTTACCTATGAGATGGTTTGGAATTTCGTTCAAAAGATAACCTGATGCACCTGCGTGCAGGTAACTTTCGTCCAAAATCACAAATTGTTTGGTAGATTCGATACATTTGTGGACCAATTCTGAATCATAAGGACGTAACCAAAAAAGATCAATCACAGTTGTTGTGATCCCTTTTGATTGAAGGATTTCAGCTACTTGTTTGGCAATGGGTAACATAAATCCAAGTGATAAAATGAGTAAATCTTTTCCTTCGGAGACAAGCCTTGCTTTGCCTTTTTTGACTTGGTTTGGTGCCTCAAACTTTAACTCTCGTAAGTCGCCATTGTCTTTAGGGAATCGAATCGCAATCGGATGTTCGGTATAGTCTTTCATAAAATGAAGACTATCAATGATATCCTGCGCCGAACTTGGAACCATAATGTCCATATTGGGAAGACCAGCTAAATAACCTAAGTCAGACAAACCTTGGTGGGTCTCACCATCGGGCCCCACAATCCCTGCTCGGTCGATAACAAACCGCACGGGTAAGTTCATAAGGGATACATCTTCCACCAATTGGTCCATTGCTCTAGTTAAAAACGTAGAATAAATGCACATAAAGGGAATCGCACCACCGTTTGTCATCGCTCCCGCAAAGGCAACAGAGTGTTGTTCGGCGATACCTACATCAAAAGTATGGTTTGGATACGTTTCTTGATAATCACGTAAGCCCGAACCTTCAATCATTGCAGGGGTAATCACTGCAATCCGTTTGTCCTTGTTCGTTAAATCGATAAGAGTTTTTCCAACGATTTTGGAGAGACCTATTTTATTGGCATCTGCAGACGCCATTTTACCAGACTCTTTGTTAAATGGTGTCACACCATGATATTTGATCGGATCGGCTTCAGCAGGTTTGTATCCTTTTCCTTTTTGTGTGAGAACGTGGAGAAGGATTGGCCCTTGGATTTTGGAAAGGTTTTGTAACATTTGGACCACTCGGTTCACATCATGACCATCGATGGGGCCAAAGTAAGTAAACCCAAGGTCTTCAAATAACCCACCTGGTCGCATCATAAAATGTTTAAACGAAGTTTCCATATTATGAGCTAATGCCTGTAAGGCTGGGCCAATCAAAGGGATCCATTTTAAGAAACCATAAAATGCAGTTTTCCCACGATTGTATACTTGAGATGAGATAATCCGATTGAGATAATTAGAAATAGAACCAACATTTTTGGAAATGGACATATAATTGTCATTTAAGATGACAAGCATATTCGGTTTGATGTGACCACCATGGTTCATAGCTTCGAGTGCCATACCTGTTGCTATCGACGCATCGCCAATGACAGCGGCAACTTTGTAATTCTCACCCATAAGATCACGTGCACATGCTTCTCCTAACGCTTGGGAAATGGATGTACCTGCATGTCCTGTGTTGTATAAATCGTATTCGGATTCTTCACGTTTCGGAAATCCAGAGAGCCCTAACCATTTGCGGACTGTGGGTAGTTCTTTTTTTCGACCAGTGAGGATTTTATGAGGGTAAGTTTGGTGGCCAACATCCCAAATGATTTTGTCTTTGGGAGTTTGGAAGACGTAGTGAAGGGCTACTGTGAGTTCCACTACCCCGAGGTTACTTGCAAAATGCCCTCCCACGTCAGAGAGGGTGTCGATGATGTATTCCCTGACGTCTTGGCAGACGGCAGGGAGGTCTGTTTCCTTTAGGTTTCTAAGGTCTTCGGGGAAATTGATTTTGTCGAGATATGGGTACGATGGCATTGAAACTTCATGTTGCCGCCTTTTGGAGTGGCCGCTTCATTTTCTCCATATCTTCTGGGTTTGTGATTCCAAGCAATTCGTAAATCCGAACAGGTTGGGTTTTTCCTTTTACACGCACCAAATCAAGTTCTCTTGTCACAACTCGGTCTTTCACTTTTTCATAGGTGTATTCCGAGATGATGATATTTGTGGTGTACATCTTATTGGAACCTTCCAAACGGGATCCTAAGTTGATTGTATCACCCATACAAGTGTATTCCATCCTATGAGATGATCCCATGTTTCCGACAACAGCAGGGCCTGAATTGAGACCACAACCGATGTCGATCACTGGAACATTCCGTTCTGCCCATTTTTGTTGGAGCACCTTTAAATGATCGAGTTGTGCAAGGGCTGCCACACAAGCATAATAAGCATGGTCTTCCAAAGGAACGGGAGCACCCCAGAATGCCATGATTGCATCTCCCATGTATTTATCGATGGTTCCTTTGTATTCGATGATGATGTCTGTCATGGCAGAAAGATACTCATTGAGTAACTTCACCAAATCTTCAGGTCCCAATTGTTCAGAGATGGTTGTAAACCCACGGACGTCCGAGAAAAAGATGGTGATTTCTCGTTTGGATCCACCGAGTGCTAAATTGTCAGGGTGTTTGAGGAGTTCATCCACAACATCTTTGGATACGAATTTGGAGAAAGTTTGACGAATGTATTTTACGTTCTCTTCCTCTGTTAAAATTCTAAATCCAATGATGGCCACAAAAACAACAATTTGTTCGATAGTTACAGATGGTAAGACTGTAATGAGGTTAAAAGTTTGGAAAATATAAAGTGCTGCAATCACATACAATAACAACTGCGTTAACATAATTGCAAAACCAATGTGAGTTTTAACACGTGGTTGCAAAAATCCAATCATCACACCAAGTCCAACATAAATCAAAAAGATTCCCCAGTTTGGCATTGTGGACAAAAAGTCCTGGTTTAAGATTGTATTAACTGCGTGAGCGTGGTGTTCAATTCCCGACATATCACCAAACGGAGATAAGTGGGAGTCTTTCGATGCTCCACGACCAGTTGCATAGTACATCGCAACTAGGAAAATTTTATTGTTAATTTGGTTTGCTTCGAGTAATTCTGGATTCCAATCATTTGTGACTTCAAAGATTTCATTTTGTTTGAATGAGTATCTTCCTCCCACATAATTGATTTCCATTTGACCTTCCCAATCAATTGGGATGACTACTTCTCTTTTTTCGTTTGGAATGTGCATTACATCACGTTCTTCAAACTTACGAGCTTTCACATTGAATTCGCGGATGATTTTGTTTGGGATATTTTTTAATTTTACGTAATGTCCCATGTTCACTTCTACATCATTTTGAACATTGATACCATAGTATTGGCAAACAATGAGTAAGTCAATGGATGGGAAGTATTCTGTTTCTCTATCTCGTCCTGAATTATAAACTTTCACCACAAGAGGCATTTTGCGGTTTAATCCTGATTCATCTTTTTTGACATTCGCAAAACCGAGACCAGCCGATAATTCACCGATTGGTTCGATTGGAGGTTGCGGAAATTTTACCCAGGATATTCCACCATCATTTTCATCGATGACATTCTTTAATTGAAACTTACGTAAGATATCAATCCGTTTTTCTAGATTGAGAACTGCTTCCTTGGATTCCGCACTGACTTCCATAGGGTAGTCAAATAAAACATTGCGATTCTTTTGCAATGCAGTGACCATCTCTTCTGTTTGGCCGGGTTTGTAATCCACGAAGAAAATATCGAACATGAGAATGTTGTTGGAGTCTTTAAATGTTTCGATGATATCAGCATAATAACTCCAAGGAAGTGGCCAAGTACCTTGTAATTTTTCAAGTGATTCAGTTGTGATACCAATGATGTTGATATCCTTTCTTGCTTTTGCAGGAGGGTTGTACTGAATGTATTCAATTCGGCCAGTATCTCCCTCACTTTCTGTTTTTGTATTGGATCCACGTAAAAACTGGAAACGAAATGAAATGGAATTTTCTTCTAACTCTTTGAGAGGTTGGAATGTATTTACCATCGTATACATAAAGATGGCAATTACATAGGATAACCAGATGGCGCCTGACTTTTGTTTGTCTTTGGAAACCTTTTCAATGATTTTGTAAACAAAATAGGAAGAAGTGAGGAGTAAAAGCATCCCACCAATCAGGAAGGAATATTCATATACCCATCCTGTCATGACAACAGATACGATCACACCGAGTGACCCAAGGGTGGCAACAGCAATGCTGAGGTAATCCAAAATCGAAAGCGATTTTGATTCTTTGTCGGACATAGAGCCTCTTTATTCGTTTAGGAATTTCCGACCATTTTCTCGGATTTTTTAAAGAGACTCAAATGTTTTTGAGTGATTTGTGAAAAAAATTTAGGGAATGGCAACCCGAATCTTGGCTATGTAATCTGCCAAAGCTTGTTTGGCCTTGGGAAATTCATGTCCATTTTCTTCAATGATCCTTTGGATGGCAGATCCGATGATGATTCCATCCGCATAGCCAGAAATTTGACCTGCTTGGTCTGGCGTGGAGATACCAAACCCAGCACAAATTGGCAATTGAATGGTTTCCTTTAGAAACCGAATCCTTTCTTTCAAATCGACAGAGAACTCGCGACGTTCACCAGTCACACCAAAGGAAGTAACATAGTAAATAAAACCAGTAGAAGTTTTTTTCAATGCTTCAATTCGTTTTTTAGTCGAAGCTGGTGTGACTAAGTGGATTAAATCCATATCTCTTTTTCTAAGTTCTTGGAATAAAAATTCACTTTCTTTGGTATCAAAAGGTAAATCAGGGATCACAAGGCCAACAATCCCAGAATCTTTTGCTTGGTTTAAAAACTCTTCGATCCCGCAGTGAAAGATTGGATTGAAGTAAGTTAAGTAAACAAGAGGCACTTCTTTTTTGTGTAAGTGAATTTCTTTCGTCACTCGAAAGATTTCGGAGAAGGAAAATTTATTTTTCAAAGATCTTGCAACTGCTCTTTGGATTACAGGGCCATCTGCGACTGGATCAGAAAAGGGAATCCCCAATTCTAAGATATCAGCACCATTGTCTAAAATTGTTTTCCCAAATTCGATGGAATCGTTATAATTTGGGTCTCCTAACGTAAAGTAGGGAATAAACGCAGATTTAATTTTTCCACTTTCAAAAAGATCTTTTATTTTACTCATTTACTCTTTTCACCTAACAAACGGAGTACTTCCGTAACATCTTTATCACCACGACCCGATAGACAAATGATAAGATCTTTCTTTTTTCCTAAATCTTTAGCTACGTCTCTTGCGACATGAAACGCATGTGCTGTTTCGAGAGCAGGTATAATCCCTTCAATCCTTGTCACTTCCAAAAAACAATCTAATGCCTGTTCATCGGTAACCATTCGATAATCCACTCGTTTTGATTGAGACAAAAAAGCATGTTCGGGACCAACACCAGGATAGTCTAAACCGGCTGATACAGAATGTGCGGGTACAATTTGACCTGCATCATCTTGGATGATAAGAGTTTTTGTTCCATGTAAAAACCCAGTTTTACCATAGGTTAAAGTGGCAGAATGTTCACCAGGATTTGGACCAAGTCCTCCTGCTTCTGCACCATAAATGGCTACATGTTTGTCTTTTAAAAATGCAGTGAACATCCCGATCGCATTTGATCCACCTCCAACACAGGCAACAATTGCATGAGGGAGTTTATGATTCTGTTTTTTAAATTGTGACCTAGCTTCCTTTCCAATCACAGCTTGTAAATCACGTACGATTGTAGGGAATGGATGAGGACCAATCGCAGATCCAACAATATAATGAGTTGTTGAAACATTGAGTGCCCAATCACGCATGGCTTCGCTTGTGGCTTCTTTGAGAGTGGCTTCCCCAGCAGTAACTGGCAATATTTTAGCACCTAACATCTCAATCTTTTTGGCATTCAGATTTTGTCTTTCGACATCAACTGCTCCCATATACACAACTGTTTCCATACCAAACATAGCACCAACAGTAGCTGTAGCAAGGCCATGTTGACCAGCGCCAGTCTCTGCAATGATTCGTTTTTTGCCCATGAATTTTGCAATTAACGCTTGTCCGATGGCATTATTAATTTTATGAGCACCAGTATGATTTAGATCTTCACGTTTTAACCAAATACGTGCACCTCCCCAATGTTTGGTGAGACGTTCTGCAAAAGTTAAAGGACTAGGTCTTCCGACGTAATTGCTTAAGTAAAATTCCAATTCTTTTTTGAACTTTTTACTTTTCTTTAACTTGTGATAGGTGGATTCAAGCTCTTCAAGAGCTTCTGTTAGAATTTCTGGTGCGTATCGACCGCCAAATTCTCCAAAATATCCAGGTTGGTTTTTGCCCATATATCCTAAGATAGAGGGATAGGTGGAAATGAAAACTGCTTCTTATAGGGGAGGTGGGGGATTTTTTGGTAGAGATCCCCGCCCGTATCGAACTGGGTGGGGTTATCCACCCGCCACCCAATGGCCTCTGTTTATCACAAAGGCCTTTTTTATCGATAAAATCCGGAGATCCTCAAAAAAATTCTTAGGAAAAGTTCATGTTCCCGCTTGCGTAACGTCCTTTTGGATGGATTCTTCAAGGATTGCGATTTTTTTCTGTAGGTTCTTGACGAGATCTTCGTTTGTCGTAAAAGGAATGGTCTCTTCCGCCATTGATTTACGATCCAGAATCGTGATTTCATTTTTTTCCAAGAACCCTTTTCCTAAAGTGATTCGAATGGGGAATCCGATGAGTTCCGAATCTTTGAATTTGAATCCAGGGCCGAGGTCACGGTCATCCCACAACACTTCAATTCCAGAAGCAACAAGCGCTTTGTAAATGGATTCAATTTTAGCAATGTCTTCTGGATTTTTTGCAATACTCACCAAACAAACAGTAAATGGTGCGATAGAGACAGGCCAAAAAATCCCTTTGTCATCATTACATTGTTCGATAACAGTGGCCATACAACGATTCACACCAATCCCGTAACAACCCATGGTAGTGGTAGTTGCCTTTCCTTTGTCATTGAGAACTGTTATATCAAATGCTTTGGAATACTTTTGGCCTAATTTAAAAATATGACCGACTTCAATCCCCTTCTCTGCGGTGAGTCCAGTTCCGCACGAAGGACAAGGGTCTCCTACTTTTGCTTGCGAAACATCAATCTTAGTCACTTCCTCTTCTTGGAAATAAGATGTGAGCTGAACGCCCGCTATGTGGTGATCCATCTCGTTTGCACCAGCAATATAGGTAAAATTCCAATCGATAAGAGCATCAATGTAAATTTTAAGTGATTCTGATTTTGGAAAACCTGGCCCGATGAATCCAGGAACAAGACCTAGTTTTTCCATTTCCGCTGGGCCCATCGGTCTAAGTTCATTACAACCCAAATGGTTTTTTAATTTATTTTCGTTTAGTTCCCGATCCCCTTCTAAAAAAACGAGGACATACTGTCCATCGGCAACAAGTGCCACTGCTTTTAAAAGGTTCTCTTCTTTTGTGTTTAAAAACTCTGCGACTTCTGTGATGGATTTTTTTGCAGGAGTATGTAATTTACCGTTGCCATTGAACGCTTGTTTGGCTGTCTTTTTTTTGGCGATCACAGGAGTTTTTTCAATATTCCCTGAATAATGGCAGGAAGGACAAATTGTGAGTGTTTCTTCCCCAATCGGTGACACGACCATAAACTCTTCTGATGCCGAACCACCCATATTGCCAGAGTCTGCTTGCACGGGAATCGTTGAGAGGCCCATGCCTGCAAAAATCCTACGATAGGTTTTACGCATCGTTTGGTAGGTTTTGTCTAAAGACTCATCATCTAGATGAAAGGAATATGCATCTTTCATTGTAAATTCACGAGAGCGAATCACACCAAAGCGTGGGCGGATTTCATCACGGAACTTTGTGTGAATTTGGTATATATTGATCGGAAGGTCTTTATAAGAGCGAACCATTGGTTTTACAAGCACACAAAACGATTCTTCATGTGTGGGACCAAGGCAACTTTCGTTGTCATGGCGGTCTTTCAAACGAAACATCTCTTTTCCCATTTTGTCCCAACGACCTGATTCTTTCCAAATTTCACTCGGAGTTAGAATCGGAAGTTGGAATTCCAAGGCACCAGCCGCATCCATTTCTTTTCTGACAATACCTTCAATCTTACGAAGTACTCGTAACCCAAGTGGTAAATAGGAATACAGTCCCGCAGCTGATTTACGAATAAGGCCTGCACGCATCATTAATTTATGTGAAGCAACTACCGCATCTTGTGGGTCTTCTTTCGCAGTAGGGATTAAATAGGAACTAGCTTTCATTTCATTTTTCTCTTTATGGTTAACAATCTAATAATACAAAGTTTGATTTTAAAAAATACGCATCACATCATTGAAGGAAACATAAAGCCCAAGTCCAATGAGAAAGAAAAATCCCAAACGGAAGATAGCTTCAATTGCCTTTCTTGGAAGTGGCCTTCCTGTAATTGCTTCATATGCATAGAGTACAATATGTCCACCATCTGCCATAGGAATGGGAAGTAAGTTCATCACCATAAGAGCGAGTGATATCTTAGCAACAAAGTCAAGGTAAGTAACCCATCCATACTCCAAACTAATCCCTGCGATCTGTACAATCCCAATGGGACCAGAGAGATTTTCCTTTGGAGAGAGTAGTCCCGAAAACAACATGCCTATCCCTTTTAAGGTAGTGGAAACATTCTCATACACTTTGTTCCCAGCGCCCAAAAGCGAAGAATACACTGTGGTTTCTTTTTGTAATTTTTCGGCTTCAAATTTCATCGAAGCACGAAACCCGAGGAGACCAATGGGTTTCAAATTCACATCAGCAAAGTATTTCATATTGCCGATCCAGATTTCTTTTTTGCCCGCATTTGTTTTCAAATAGGAGGTAAAAGCATCCGCTGTTTCAAAAGATTGGTTCTCTATTTTTAAATTGGAAAGTCGATTTTCAATTTCTGCATCATAACTATCCAATCGAAAATAAGGAATTCCTAATTCAGGGAATTTGGGGTGTTCGATGTTCCAAAATTCAAATACATTGGCACCTAACACAGGAATTTGGATGGTTACTTTTTCCGTTGCCCAAGGTGTGAGAAGTGGATAGGTTTTACGTTCCACTTCGACAGGAATGGTTTTTCCTTGGTGTTTTCCAAGTTCCGTTTGTAATTCAGGAACGGTATGAACATCCACACCTGCAACAGTTAAAATCATATCTCCATCTTTCAAAAAAGAGAGAGCACGTCGTCTGAGTGATTTTTCCCGTTCTGCAATTTCATGTTGTTTCAGAAGTTCTTCTGGAATTTCTTCTTTTCGTTCTTCAATTTTTTCTTGGAAGTAAACGGAAGATTTATCTTCTTTATCTAAAACATTTGCCATAAAGTGACTGATCTGTTCTCCGTATGTAAACGTGGCAACCACTCTTCTCTCGCCGTATGGCATGACCCCAATCGTAGGATGCCCACCAGCAGAGTATAAGTTGGGAACAATTTCGACTGTCTTAGTTTCGTTTTCCCGTTTGTAAGTCACTTGGATCGGATCACCAGAAGTTAAACTCACATTAGTAAAAATATCTTCGAAACTTTCAGTGGGTTTTCCATTGATGGATAGAATTTTGTCACCGGTGCGGAGACCTGCATTGTAAGCAGGGCTTGATACTTTATTTGCATCTTCAATAAAGATGCGGTTCGATGAGGGACTATCTCCCGATAGTTCCAAAACAAATAATAACAAAAACCCTAACACTAAATTGGCGAATGGACCTCCAAGGACTGGAACCATACGACGAAGTGGTGGAGTCGCAAGTAAATCGCCTTGTTTTGGCTTTTTAGTTTTGCTATAATCATCACCACGAAATAAAACATAACCACCGATGGGTATGGCTGTGATTTGGTAGATGGTTTTGCCAATCCGTTTTTTCCAAATCCCTTTCCCATAACCTAACGAAAAAATACGTGCTTCCACACCTACCAATTTCCCACATAAGAGGTGCCCCAATTCATGGATAAAAATCGATACAGCTAACATGAATACAGCGCCGAGTATTAATACGATCATGTAGTCACTCCCCCTTTTAAAAATTCAGATTGGATCAAATTACGTGTTTCCTTGTCTTTTTCCAAATACCCTTCTAAGGTATCTGGAAATTCATTTTTGACATGGTTTAAGGCAGACTCAATGAGCCTAGGAATTGTAGTAAAAGATATTTTTTCTTCTAAAAATAACGCCACAGCTTCTTCGTTTGCTGCATTAAAAATACAAGGTGCCACACCACCTGCTTTTCCTGCTTGGTATGCAAGAGTCAGTCCCGGATAACGTTTGGTATCTGGTGGAAAAAATTCCAAGGTTTTCCAAGTGGAAGGTTTTCGTTCGATGAGCATTTGCGGTGTTGGATTTGGATAAAATAAGGAATGTGCAATGGGATACACCATATCGGGGTGGCTTGTGTATTGCAAACAAGCGCCGTCTCTCGTTTCAATGATGCCATGAGTGAGAGACTGCGGATGGATCACCACCTCAATCTCGTCATACGAAAACCCAAAGAGAAAATGCGCTTCGATGACTTCGAGACCCTTATTGATAAGCCCTGCCGAGTCCACAGTGATTTTCGGACCCATCGACCATGTAGGATGGTTTAGCGCCTGTTTCACGGAAACATGTTCCAACTCTTCGATGGGAAGTGTGCGAAAACTCCCGCCCGATGCAGTGAGGGTAATTGCTCGGATATTGGAACGGGTTTCCCTTTCAATGAGTTGGAAGAGTGCATTGTGTTCGGAATCCACGGGAACCATTAAGGTTTTGTGTTTTGCCACCAAACGATTAATGAGAGGGCCAAAGGTAACGAGTGTTTCTTTATTGGCAATGGCAATTTTTTTGCCAGCTTCAATGGCCGCGATGGTAGGAAGGACTCCCCTTGCCCCAACCACTGCGGTAACTACCACATCCACTGATGGCAATTTGACTAAGTCAGTAAGAGTATTGTCTCCATATAAAATCTTTGTGGAACCAAAACGATCCCCAAACTGACCCACTAACTTGGGATCGGTGAGACAAACCACTTCGGGAGAAAATTCAGCAATAAGGACCTTCGCCGTTTCCCAATTGGAGTGAACCGAAAAACTACGTAACGAAAATTGGTCTCGGAATTGCCGGAGCACCTTCACGGTGGAAGACCCAACAGAACCTGAAATTCCTAATACCGAGACACCTACCATATACTGTTTAGACAGATCCTTAGTCGAATGATCAGACAGGGAATCCGAGGAAACCTTTGAAAAGAAAGTAATAATAGATGGCAGGCACTGTGAAAAGAAGTGCATCCGCTAGATCCAATACCCCACCATGACCAGGGATGAGACTTCCAGAATCTTTGATTTTGGCATCACGTTTCATCGCAGACTCAGCCAAATCTCCCATCACAGAAATCACAGAGATCACGAAGGATAAAACAATAGTTTCCACAATTCCCACCGGCAATTTCACACCACTAAAGTGTTCCCACACCACATTGAGAACTTGCGCTCCGATGACAGCCGTTAGGTTCCCTGTTACATATCCTTCCCAAGTTTTTTTCGGAGAGATTTTTAAACCTGCTGGGTGTTTTCCAAACCATCTACCACCGAAATACGCACCCGCATCACTCATAAACGTGATCACAGAAACGAGGAAAATATAGTAAGTTCCAAACGGAAGGGCAAGGAGGAGTAAAAAATGACCAATCGGGATGGCGATGTAGATGGGACCAAGCATGGTTCCACCGACGGAAAACAAAGCTCCATCTAACGGGCGTTTTAGAATTTGCAAAATCCAAACGGTGATAGAAAGTGCCACGAGTAAAAAAGGAATAGGATGGAATCCTTCTCGGAAAAGTTTCGAAAGTTCCAAAACAAAACCAGGAGGTGTCACTTCAAATTGTAATCCCAAAAATTGGATGTAATAGACTGTAAAAATCAAAAGAGAAAAAAGTAACCCTGTCCCAAAAAATGGTTTTGATTCTTCGGTTTTGCAAAAGGCATACAACTCTTTTAGTCCAAGGTAAATCATCACTACACCAAAAAGATAAAATTCGATGAAATACCATGAGCTATGAAAGATCATGAAGACATAGATAAAAGACAAAACAATTGCAGACAAAATACGGAGTGTCGTTTCACTCATAACAAACCACCAAATTTTCGTTTTCGGGAATCAAAAAACTGAAGAGCTTCCTCAAGTGAGGTCCTTCCAAAGTCCGGCCAAAGTGTACTCGTAAAATACATTTCTGCGTATGCACTTTGCCATAATAGAAAGTTTGAAATCCTTTGTTCTCCCGCAGTTCTGATCAATAAATCTACGGGTGGCAAAGGTGATGTATACAAATATTTTTCAAATTCTTTGGAGGAAATGGCTTTGTCCAAAGGTTCTTTTTTGGCCTTACGTGCTGCCATCACACGCGAAAAATTACTTAAAATCTCTTCGTGTCCACCATAGTTCAAACAAAAGTTAGCTGTGAGTTTTTTATTTTTTTTAGTCACGGCCATGGCGTGGTCAATTTTGGATAAAACTGTTTTGGAAAGTTTGTTCCTTGCCCCACTATGGTGGATACGAATTCCTTTCTCGTGGATCGTATCAAGGCGAGTTTCGATAAACTCGACTAACAGACCAAAGATGGCTTGGATTTCCGTGATGGGACGTTTCCAGTTTTCTGTAGAGAAAGCATAGAGGGAGATGTTTGGGATTTTGTATTCCAAAGCCACATCCAAAAGGCGATCAATTGCATTTGCCCCTTCTCTGTGGCCTTCGGTTCTTTTTTTCCCTTGGTTTTCCGCCCACCTACCATTTCCGTCCATGATGACAGCAATGTGGGAAGGGATGGTATTCAACTTCATAGGAAATTAAAGAGTAGTGATCTCTTTTTCTTTTTCCTTTTCTAAATCTCCCAATTTTGCAATATAAGAATCCGTAATTTTTTGGATTTTATCTTGATGGCCTTTGACTTCATCTTGGGACATTTCTGATTGGTGTTTTTTTAATTCATCATTGGCATCACGGCGGATGTTACGAATCGCAACTTTTTTTTCCTCCGCTTTTTGTTTGACCACTTTTGCCAGTTCTTTTCGTCTTTCCCCTGTTAGTTCAGGGATATTGATCCGAATGCTTGAACCGTCGTTATTTGGTGTGAGCCCAAGACTTGCTGCAAAAATTGCTTTTTCAATGTCTTTTAACATTCCTTTTTCAAAAGGAGTGATGAGAATCACACGTGGCTCTGGACAGGCAATTTTCCCAAGTTGATTTAAGGGAGTGAGGGTTCCATAGTAGTCCACTCTTACATCTTCCACCATCATCGGATTTGCTTTTCCCGTACGAATGGTTCCAAAGTCTTTTTTTAATGCATCAACCGTTTTGTCCATTTTGGACTGCATGGATTTTATAATTTCATCTACCATCTAGAATCACTTCCTCTGTATTGGAAATCAATGTACCAATTGGTTCCCCATCGATTAATTTTCTTAAATTACCAGCTTTAAAAATATCAAACACTATGATCGGCATATTATTATCCATACATAGACTGAGTGCTGTTGAATCCATCACCTTTAACCTGTGTTTAATGGACTCCATAAAAGAAACTTGTAAATACCTTTGTGCGTTTGGATCTTTTTTTGGATCCGCAGTGTAAACACCATCCACTTTGGTTGCCTTAAGAATGACTTCGCAACCTACTTCTACAGCGCGTAACGATGCAGTTGTATCTGTCGTGAAATAAGGATTCCCAGTTCCACCAGCAAAAATAATCACGCGATTTTTTTCTAAATGGCGAACGGCACGTCTTCGAATATAAGGTTCTGCAACGGATTTCATTTCGATGGCGGAAAGAACTCGGGTAAACATCCCTTGTTTTTCGCATGCATCTTGTAAGGCGAGTCCATTCATAATGGTACCAAGCATACCCATATAATCGGCAGTGGCACGGTCCATTCCAGATTTTGCTAAGGTTTCGCCACGGATCATATTCCCACCGCCAACAACCACAGCCACTTCTAGACCTAAGTCATGAACTTCTTTGATTTGTCCGGCAAGTGAGAATGTTTTATTGGTATCAATACCAAGTTCACCCTCACCGGCGAGAGCCTCGCCGGAGATTTTAATGAGGATACGTTTAAAACGCGGACTAGTTCCCACCTACTTGGAACCTCGAGAACCTACCAACAGTAATGTTCTCTCCAAATTTTGCAATGGCTTCTTGGAGAAGGTCATTGATGGTTTTGGAGTTGTCACGAATTGATTTTTGGTGGATGAGACAAATCTCTTCGTAGAACTTTTTCATTTTACCAGGAAGGATTTTTTCGATTTGATCCGCTTTTTTCCCTTCTTTTTCAAGAAGAGCTTTTTGTACGTTCATTTCGTTCTCAATTTCAGATTTAGGAATGGATTCTTCGTTTACATACAAAGGATTCATCGCAGTGATTTGAAGAGCGATCTCTTTTCCAAGAGCTTCAAACGCTTCGTTGTTTGCAACGAAATCAGTTTCACAGTTGAGCTCAACAAGAACTCCTGTTTTTCCTGTTCCGTGAACATAAGCGATGATTTTTCCTTCACCAGTTTCGCGACCTGCACGTTTTGCAGCTTTCGCTAAACCTTTTTCTCTGAGATATGTAACTGCTTTTTCAATGTCGCCACCCTTTTCTTCGAGGGCTTTTTTGCAGTCCATCATCCCCGCGCCTGTACGTTCGCGGAGGTCTTTGATTTGTTCGGAGCTAACTGCCATTACTCTTTACCTTCTGTAGCTTCAACTTTTACTTCTGCTTTTTTTGCTGCATCAGCATCCACAGGGATGTCTTTTGCGACTGGAGGAAGTTCATCGTCCATAATGAATTTTCCGGACTCATCGTACTCACCTTGGTATTCAAGTGCAAGTTGTTCTGCGTCCATATCTTCCGCAAAATTAGTTTGGATGACTTCGCCACCAGTTCCTTCAAGAACTGCATTTGCCATAGTATCAAGGAATAAAGAAATTGCACGAATCGCATCATCATTACCTGGAATTGGGTAATCGATTGGCTCTGGATCACAGTTTGTATCAATCACAGCGAACACTTTTAAACCAAGTTTTTTCGCTTCTTTGACAGCAATTTCTTCTTTTTTAGGATCGATCACAAAAAGGATCTCAGGCACAACTGCCATATCCTTAATCCCACCAAGTGTTTGGCGGAGTTTTTCTAACTCACGTTTGAGTGATAATGCTTCTTTTTTTGTACGAGCTTCTTGTTCGAAAGAGTTGTTCTCTTCCATTTGCTCAAGTCGTTTCAAACGAGCAATTGACTTCTTAACTGTGTTCCAGTTTGTGAGAAGTCCACCTAACCAACGGTTAGATACATAGTACATACTGCACGCCTGTGCTGCTCTTTCGATGGCACCGCGAGCTTGTTTTTTAGTTCCTACAAAGAGAACTTTTTTTCCTTGGCCAGTTAACTTTTTTAAAGCATCATAAGCTTCTTTTGTTTTTTGAACTGTCTTTTGGAGGTCGATGATGTGGATCCCGTTACGAGCCGTATAAACATAAGGACTCATTTTTGGGTTCCAACGACGTGTTTGGTGACCGAAGTGTACGCCTGCTTCTAGCAGACTTTTCATGGAAATTACTGACATACTTACCCCTTTTTTAGTGCGAGATATCCAGACGCTACAAGACCAACGATACTTGCAGGGGTTAGCTGGAACTCGACTTTAATTATATAAAGCTCAAACGATACTGGTGATTCGAACAAAAACCGAGAGAGAGTGTTTGTGCCAAAGAGGCGATCTAAGACCACTCCTGCCACAGCTCCCGCCATCAGTCCCAAAAAAAGCACCAAAAGCAGGTTCCCCATCTGGGTTTTGTTCATCCAAAAGCACCTTTATCAAGCTTTCCTGTCAGAATTTGGAATTTGGGCAGATTGTCAAGGGGAAAGGAAAAGCACGGGCGCACATTTCCGGCTCTCCCTCGGCGAGGGCGCTCAGTCGATCCGGTGCGCAGGAAAAAAGTTTGTAATCCAGTCATTTGCCTTCTAACCAATGACATTTGCTTCTGCCTCCCATCATTTCCCCCTAAATACTCGTATTGGAATCATTTACATGATCATACTATTGTATATTGCCATATAAGTCCGAAATTCTATTGACATCACTTCCATTTTACTCTCATTTTCCTGAAATGAAATTCTTGAAACAATTTTGGACAAAGATTCTAAACATTGGAGTCACGAATGATTTAAAAGAAAAGGATGCCAAATTCATTCGTTTGACGAACGCTTTGTCCATTATTGTCGGGGTATGGCTTTTTTCAATTATCCCGTCTCTACTTCCCTATTATCCTTCGAGCCAATATATCATTTTTAATTCTATTTTTTTCCCAGTCCTTTGGTTATTTGTCTTATACTTTAACTACAAAGGATGGTATACATTTGCAAAATTATTCTTCTTATACACTGCGATGTTGTGTGTTGTATTCAATTCATTACAAGCAGGTAGGGAGTCCGACAATCATCTTTTTTTGTTACTTATCAGCATCATGGCTTTTTATACTTTCCCTCCAAAACAGCTACGTTATATCACTCGTGTATCAATATCTGCTCTTATCTTATTTATCTCTGTAGAATTTTATTTAACAAATAAAGGTCCAATCATCCAAGCTCCCCCAGAATTTTTTCAACTAGGGAGACTGATCACTCTTGTTGCTTTATGCATATTAGTATACATAGTCACATTATTTAATTACAAAACTCTTCACAAAGCACAAGACTTACTGGAATTAGAACACCAAAAATCGGAAAGCCTTCTCCTTAATATTCTTCCCGCCTCGATTGCGGATCGCCTCAAATCAAAAAATGAGATTATTGCAGATAAATCCAGTGAAGCAACAATTCTATTCGCTGATATTGTGGACTTTACAGTTTTGTCTCAAACTATGGAACCAGAAAAGATTGTTTCCATTCTAAATGAAATATTTTCAGAATTTGATACCATCGTCCAAAACCATAATTTAGAAAAAATTAAAACCATTGGTGATGCTTATATGGTGGCTTCCGGAATCCCTGAGGCAAGAGAAGATCACTGCGAAGCTGTTGCTTTATGTGCACTTGACATGTTATCATCCATTGAGAATGGTATTACACAAGATTCAAAACCTTTCAAAATTCGAATCGGAATCCACACAGGTCCTGTAGTTGCGGGAGTCATTGGGAAAAGTAAATTTATTTATGACCTTTGGGGGGATAGTGTCAACACAGCAAGTCGAATGGAATCCCATGGAACCGAAGGAAAAATTCATGTCTCCAAAGAAGTATACCAAAAATTAAAATCAAATTTTACTTTTGAAACAAAACGTGAAATCCAAGTCAAAGGGAAAGGAATCATGGAAACCTATTTTTTAGTCAAAAAAAACTAAAGAACAAATTCGGTAGGAGATAGCAGAACTTAAAAAAGTACCTCTCCAAGGTATAAACCCAAATCCTTTTCCATTCTCAACTAAGATTTATCGATTCAAATTTTTCATAAAATTTCAATGCAGTGACACTTGTTATACTACACTTTAGAGACCTTCTTTTCGACTCAAGATTCAATCACCTAAAATAAAATCATATATCCACATTACGCAAAAGGTCAAACCAACATATGGATAATATCTGATGGAACCAATTAGATCAGTGTACTGATTGAAGATACAGGTTGTGGGATCAAAGAAGAAATAAAAGATAGGATATTCGAACCATTTTTCACCACAAGAGAGTTAGGTGAGGCTAGCGGATTAGGACTCGACATTGTAAAACGAGTGATCTTCAAACACAATGGGCAAGTTATTGTTGATTCCATACCTGGCAAAACAACTTTTAAAGTTTCTCTTCCAATATAAAAATTGAGAAATCTTTCAAAATTTAGATTGAAATCGATAAAATTCTCATAAACTCCTTTGCACAATGTTGCATTTTCTTCTCAGCTTACTCCCATGGACAAAAAAAGAATGGTCTGATTTTTTTGCCGATTTAGCTCCTCTTCTGGGTTTATTTATTTTTTCATCAGAACCTAGAAATATCATGATCGCACTATATCCCGAACTTTATTTTGTTTTTGGTTTTGGAATGTTAAGACTCATTTCCTGCGCTATTTTTGCTGCCATCCAACAGGGTAAAGAAGCAGGTTTACAAGATTTGGAAATCCCAAAACCAGTCATTGGGAAAATTTTTTATTTTATCTTTATACCATTTTTTGGTGCCATCTTATTCATTGCACTCCTCTGCATGATTAGTTTACTCATTGGTTTTAATTTTTTCTTTTATATGATGATTGAACTCTTTTTGAGTGTCGCAACCACAGGTGCATTGGAAACTAATTTTAATTTTTTAACTCTTTACCAATCACTCAACGCCAAAGAGCAGTATTATATTTGGGGGATCTTTTTATTTACATTGTATCGTTATTTACCAAAACTTTTTGATTTTTTTGAATCAAAAGCATATAAAAAATACAATGAATCTTGGGCTTGGGTGGTGATGGGTACTCCTAAAATTCCAAAACATAACCAATTCCAAAAAATGTTACAATCATTCAGAGTATTAATAGGTGCAGATAAAAATCCATCTGAAATTTGGGAATATACACCTTTGTTCTATTTTGGATTCTTATTTTTTTATTTCGGTGCACTCATTCTAATGATCAAACTTCCAGTATCAGGCCCAATTATCACACTCGTGATCAAAGCATTTGTTGAGATGTATTTTTTCCGCTTATTTAAAGAAATTCCAAACTAAAAAATTTGAATGGATTTCACTATAAATAATGATTCACTCGGTTCTACCTTCTTCATCAATTAACTTTTCTGCTCTCTCCCATGAAATGGGAAGTTCTTTCCATTTCACAAACCCTCTATAAAATTTACTTTTTTTTACAGCCGGCCCACCTTCTTTCATTGCTCTTTCATGTTCTTTGGAATAAACAAATTGATCCAATGCACTTTCATTTTTCCAAACTGTCATCGTCCAAGCTCTATTTCCAAATATTTCTCTACGGATTGCCCCACCCAAATACCCTTCATTTTGATTCAATTTTGATCGAACTGATGATACACGATTCCAAAAAATTGAACGAAGAGAATACGATCCTGATATTTCAACTTCCGTGATTGCGATTACAACTTCGGTTTCATTCTCATATAAATCTTTATTTACTGACTCATTCCTTTGGAATGGAGTTGCAATCTTACAATGAATTAACCAACTAAACAAAATCATTATCATTGTATTTGTTTGATTCATTTTTTGTCTCCAAATATCATCTTACCCATAATTTGTTTTAAAAGTAAGGTTCGCAAATATCTAGGTAAGAGTATAAGTGAATAACCCAGAAATTTTGATAAAAACCCAGGCCTTATCGTTATAGATTTACCAAGATTTTTTAATACTTTTTTCGCAATCCCCCGAGTTTCCTGTGCGTTTCCCATTAACATTCCAGCGCGTTCACCAAAACCTGATTGAACAGGTCCAGGAGCAACTGATATTACATCAACCCCACTCTTTTTATATTCCCAATAGAGTCCTTCCGCAAAACTTTGAATAAATGCTTTTGTAGCAGCATATGTCTGATCTAATTTAACTTTTGCAAATCCCTTGCAACTAGATAGAGAGAAAATCCATTTTTGACCAATCCATAGGCAAAATCTTTTCCAATTCCACTGCTTGCACCTGTAACCAATGCTAAATGATTGTATTGTAAATAGGGATTCATCTTGAATCCTTATGATTGAGTTTGATTTGGATCAAAAGTTTTGATTTTACGTTCACGACCGCCTCATCGAAAGAAGGTGGTCCAAACGCATGCATAGGTGGGTTCCTAGATACCCCCCAAGGTTCTTTTGGTAAACCAATGAAGGTTGTATCCATCTTACCATTTCGATTTAGATCCTCTAATACAGAAACTGCATACTGTTTATCAGGGATTCCTTTAAAGAGGCAGGTTGTTTTCTGATGGTTTGTTTCCACTCCCACAATCTTATAACTTGCCTGTTTTTCATCGGAAAGGAATCCATTTGCAGTTTCATACAGTGCACACAAAATCACTGATTGATTGGATTTACGATTGAGTATCTCCACTTCCAAATCACCTGCGATTAACGAAAAAAAAGGGAAAAAGAAAAATATCCCCAATAATCCTTTGACCAACTGCATTCCATCACCCCTTTGTTGCCAGTGACAACATTGTTTACATTGCCAACATTGAGGGTGCAGCCATATCCCCGTCAAACTTTTTTTTACATTTTTTTCGTTTTAAGGTTAGAATTTGCCAGGATTCAAATCCTCGTACCAATCCATAGAGGAACGCCAGTTAATCACCATATCTGTTTCAATTGACTCAGATTGGTTACAGAATGATGAGAATTCGTTACACCAAACTAAAGTCATCTTCCTTTTTATTACGTCGATGTTTTGGTGAAAACAATCAATGAACTAAGCATCTTTGGGACAATTACCAATTGGGCTTATGGGTATTTTTCATTATTGCATTTTTTTTTATTAACATTTACATTCGTTTTAATGAAAAGTATCCTCCGCTCAAATTTTGTGCTTCTTTTTTTACTTCTATTTTTAGTTTTCTTTCAATACATCATCAACATTCGTACTTTTTTTGTATCAGATCCATTAATCAAAATGATCCAAGTCATGTCATTATGGGAAAATAAATGGTCGACTGAGGGGATTATTTATCCAGCAATTTCAATTGATCCAGATTTCCTATTAAGTCCGTTTAACGATGGATTCATATTTAAGAATAATGATCGATTGATTGGGAATTATCCAATTGCATTTACTTTTTTGTATTCTTTAATTGGTTTTATTCCATTTACATTCCTGCCCTACTTCAATGTGCTATTTTTGTTTTTATTTATCCTCTTACTTTATAAAAACAACATTCAAGTTAAATCTATTGTTATCATTGTACTAGGTTCAGTCATTTTCCCACTTCTGTTAGATTTTTCTGAAAATGGATTCTTTTTAGTTCTAGGAAGTTATGGATATGTATTTTTATGGAAAGCCTTTCAAAAAGAAAAAACGAGTGATTGGATATTAGGAAATTTATTGCTCGGATTGTCGTTATGGTTCCGATTAGAAGGAATTTTATTTTTTGCATCGATCCATATTACTATCCTATTTCTTGAACTCAAAAACAAAAGTTTTCAGATAAAAAACTTATTTAGAATAGAAAGATATATTGTTTTCACATTGTTATTAATTTTATTTTTGTCATGGAATCAATACAGTTACTCTCATCCTTTAGGCCCACGTTATCTAGCAACTTACTCTAATACTGGAAAGTCTATTTTCACACAACTTCCAATCTTTTTATCAATGATTTTCACTTACCCAAGGGAAAATGGATTTTCGGTAGGCTTTTTTTTGATTAGCCCCATACTTCTATTTTCTTTGCTGTATTCATTCAAAAATAAATTCAAAGAAGTTAATATTTCTTTTCATTCCATGGTTACTTGCATCTTTTTTTTCATTGTTGGAATGACTTCCCCGAATGATGGAATCACTTTAACGGGAAGATACTTTTTACTATCTCTCACTCCTCTCGCATTCATCTTAAACGAAAAGTTGATCGAACTGGAACAAAAAAAAATCACATATTATATCCTGTTATTTTGGAATGTTTTGGCAACTATCATTGTATTAGCAATATTTTATTTCACAAGCAAAGAACTGAGAAAAGTACAAGCTGATGTCAAAAAAATCGAATCTCCACTTGTTGTTACCACAAATGAATTTATATCTGGAGCGTTTGGTTTAAAACTGATTGAATCAAAAGTAGTCTGTATCCGAAATCAAAATTTAGTTAATTATTTTTTTGAAAATTCTAAAACAAATTCTGTTCGAGAATTTTCAGTTCTAACGGTAGCTAAATCTACAAAATACATTGAAAACGAACATGATATTTATCAGGAAATTTTAAAAGTAGCAAATCAGTTTGATTTTCAATGTGAAAATGCGGAGATCATTGGAAAAATCATGAGCAACCGATGCAAACTTAAATGAGAAAGGTTAAATCTGAATACCAACCACTAAAATGTGTTCAATTCACAGGTGAGGGGTTGGTATTTCCATTCATAGATTCTTATTTTTTAGAAGCCAAAACATAGGAAGCACTGTCTTCATAAAAGTGATAGGAAATAATTTTTCCATCTTTTAATTCAACCTTTAGTGCCCAATCACTTTGAAATGGTTTACCGGTTTCTTTTATGATATGAAGGAATGATCCACTAGCATATGCGACATTCCCTTTTCCAACAATGTGTTCTACTTGGAATTGTTTTGTATCAAATTCTTTTCCCATATTGGAAAGAAAATCTTCCACACCTTTTAATCCTTCGTATGATCCATATAACTGACCATCGTTTCGACTTCCATTCCGAACCGCTGTGATGACAGCATTCTCATGAAAACAAGCGATCACTCCTGCCATATTTCCTTTCCCAAACTCGTTAAAAAACGTTCCCAAGACTTTATCACTGGAAATTCGACTTGTTTTAGCGAATACCCCTACACTCCCTAACACCAATGTTGCCAACAACAATACAGGTTTCATACATACCCCTCTATTTACGATACTACTAGTATCGTATATGAATACTGATAGTATCGAAATAGAATTGACGTCAATCTATTTTTTTATAATATTTCCCTATGGTTCAGAAAAAAAATTCATTCAAATCCCAAGGTAGACCCAGATCGGAAGATTTGGAGCCAATCGTTTTAAAAGTTACCTATGAAATGTTAGCAAAAAAAGGGTATTATGGTTTTTCTTTAGATGAAATTGTCGCAACAACTGGCATAGCAAAAACTACCATTTACAGAAGATGGCCGAATAAGGCAAAATTAGCAATGAGTTCTGTATCTCATCTCATCTCACCTTTTTTAGAATTTCCTACAAACGAACCATTTAACAAAGCCCTTATCAACCAAATGGAATCCTTATCGAATTTATTTAATGGAAAATTTGGAAAAGTAATCTCAACTTTGATAGGTGCGGGACAACAAGATCATGAACTTTCTGAGTCCGTCCTAAAAGAATATTTATTACCAAGAAGATTGGCTGCAAAAGTTTTTTTTGAAAATGCAATTAAAACAAAACAAATTAGGCCATTAAGCGATGAAGACATAGAAGTTTGTATGGACATACTCTATGGTACTTTGTACTTCCGCCTTTTGCTGAAACACAAAAAACCTATTTTTACTGATCTTAGACCATGGTTAGAGTTGTTTTTAGAAACACTTAAGAAATAACATTGATTCAATGATTTTCTTCTTTTTATTTTTGAATTTTTCAGGTATCATCGTAATCATGAAACATTTTCGATTTATTGTTATATTCTCTTTTCTTGTCTTCCAATCATGTGTTGTTTTCCAAGCAACCAAGGTACCTTCTAATAATCTAAAAGGAACATTAGAGGGAGATGTTTCTAAATCTCCCAAAATTGTTTTTTTAGGTGATAGTATTACCCATGGACGAGTGAGTTATGACTATGTCGAATCAATCCGAAAGAACCCAAAATTGACAAATGCGTTAGTTGTCAATGAAGGGATCAACAGTCGATTGACGGTACAAATCCTTGAGCAGTTGGATTCCGTAATCAAATTACAACCAGATTATGTTTTTATCATGATTGGGACCAATGATTTAAAAGCAACATTATCGAAAGAAGAATATGAACAGTATGCAAATTTATGGAAACTAAAGGAACCAGTCACTGAAAATAGTTTTGTTCAAAATCTTACAACCATAGTTCGTAGGATTCAAAATGAAACCAAAACAAAGATCATTCTTTTTTCTCCTCCCATTTTAGGAGAAGATCCAAATTCCATTCCATTTCTAAGATCCAAACGTTTTGCAGAACTTACCAAAGAAGTCGCAACAAAACAAAAAGTGATTTATAAACCACTCCATGAAACCCTAACAACTGGTTTGTTATCGAATCAAAATCTTCCGAAAACACCTTATGTTAAAAATACTTGGAAGATGTATTGGACAATTTTGAAGTATTATTCCACTACTTCGACTTGGAATGATTTAGGAGAGGCTAACGGATATTATTATCTCACTGATGCTATCCATTTGAATGAACGTGGTGGCCAAGTAGTCGAAACAATGGTTTTAGAAACTTTGTTTTCACAAGGAATATAAAATTCTACTCATACATTCTTTACGAACCTCCAGGAGATTTATGTCGGAAATCCCTGGATTCATTTTGAATCCGCAAAAAAAAGGAAGTCTTCACTCGAAATTTCAGGAGTACTACGAAGCATTTTAGGCATCGTAATCTTTTCTTTCTGGACAGAATTTCATTTCCACCTGTACAAACAAAGGGATCTCAGAATTCTACGTTAATTTTCGTCTCTTACATTGAGGAAGGAACATGGCTATAGAAACAGATGAAATTCAGAAATTTGAAAGAACGTTATTCCGAAAAGGTGTTTCACTCATCGTTTTTACTAAGTATGGGTTAGGAATTATTTTCCTTTTAGGTGTCGCCTCTAATTATGCGACTAAAAGTTTTTTACCTAATTTGATAGGATCCCTAATTTATTTAGTCAATGCCATCATACCAGGTTATTTACTCAAAAAAGAAAAAGAAATTTCAAAACGAATGGCGGCATCCGTAGTATTTATCGATTTGATCATCATCGTGTGTTTTTTCTATTTAGATATTTATAATAATTATACAAAAGCAGATGCTAGTAATACATTAAGTACGGGAATATTTTACATTATCTTCATCTTTATCGCTATCTATTCCAGCTTTTTATTTGATACTAAATTGGTGATGACGATCGGTATACTATCAACTTTTTTGTATATCGGTGGGATTTATTTGTCCCATTCATTAGGTTCTGTTTTTATTCCAAAACCATTCCCTGAAATGTTACGAGCAAATCATATCATTGTCACCACCGAAGTTCAGAAGATTATTTTCTATTTTGGCGTTATTTTTAGTTTACGTTTTGTTGTTTCTTTGATGAGAGAAATGCAAAATGATCTAAAATCTAAGTTAAAAGAAAGTTTAGACAAACAATCAATCATCACAAACAAATCACATCAGTTAGAAAAATCAGCAAACACTCTCGCCTTGTCCGTTGGAAAATTACAGTCCATGTCTGACGAACTCCACAACCAATCGCAAAACCAAGCAGCATCAGTGGAAGAAATTTCCGCATCCGTTGAAGAACTTTCTTCATCGGCGATCAGTTCTGCAAACTTGGTGGAAGACCAAGTCACACGTGTCAAAATTGTGGATCAAAACTTTTTATCACTCCAAAATATAAGTGAGAGTGTGAAAACAAAAACAATGCAAATTGCAAAGGATGTCAGTATTTCTGCTGATTATAGTAAAAAAGTAAAAATTTCTTCAGAAGAATTAAACAGCATCTATTCAGAACTCAACCAAGCATTTTCGAAAGTGGAAGAAATCAACCAAATGATGTCAGAAATTGCAGATCAAACCAACTTACTAGCGCTAAACGCTTCAATAGAAGCTGCACGTGCAGGGGAACATGGTAGAGGTTTCGCCGTTGTTGCTCAAGAAGTCGCAAAATTAGCCGAACGTTCGCAATCCAATGCAGGAACAATTGCAAAAATCGTAAAGGACGCTGGATTAAAAATTAACGAAGGCACTCGATTTTCCAAAGAAGTGAAATCACAAGTGGAAAATCAAAACAATGAATTGTTAAGGATTGAAAGTGAAATTTTAGGTTTAGAAGGACATGTAACAGAACAAGAAGTCCTGAACCTAAAACTCAGAAACACATTCTCAGAACTCCATGTTCTATCCGAACAAATTGGAATCATTGCCCAGGAACAAATGACCGGTAGTAAAGAGATCAACCGTGCGATTTCTGTCATCGATGAAACGACACAAAAACTTGCAGATTCTGTTGAACTCCTCTATGAAGAGATCAATGAAATCCACACACAGGCAAAACAATTGAATTTGGTTTAGGGATTTAGATGAATTGAATTCAGTTCGTAACTAAAACCTGTCTTTACAACTTCGAATCCTTCTAGATTTTTGGGATATTGGCAATATATTTCTCGCAGAAGTGAAATCGGAAATGATCAAATCCCATACATCCCTTAGACCTAGGAGTGGCCAACGTATCGAAGATACGATAATGGACCTTCTCGAAGAAGATCCATATAATGAAGAATTACTCATTCAAATTTTACAAAAAAACCAATTCCAAAATAAAGACCAATCGCAGATTTACTCTGCTGTTTTGAAAGTGTTAACCTCTCTGGACATTCCAGAATCGGATTCTAAAAAAATTTGGAACGAAGTTTTAGAAAACAAAAACAAACTCTCAAACTGTTTAAAACGTCCTGTTGGATTCCGAGTTGCACTACTCGATTATTTTATCAATCAGAACCATAAAATTAAAAATCCAAAAATCATCGAACTTCGTTTATTTGCTGAAACTGAAAAGCTCATCCTAGTGGATGAATTAACAAGGTTATACAATCGCCGTCATTTTGAAACCGCACTCGTTCGCGAATTCAAACAATCCACACGTTACAATCAAAATCTTTCCTTACTCGTGATTGATATTGACGATTTCAAAAAAATCAATGATACATATGGTCATTTGATGGGAGATGAAATCCTGAAACAAGTTGCCAATAAAATTGCAACGAGTTTACGAATGGAAGATACAGCTTGTCGTATCGGTGGTGAGGAGTTTGCAATCATATTCCCACAATCAAATGAATCGCAAGCAATGATTGCTTCCGAAAAATTATTAGAAGCATGCAGAACCATTCAAATCAGCGGTAAACCTGTTACCATCAGCGGTGGGCTTGTTTCTTTTCCTGAAAAAGTCAAACGATGTGAAGATATGTATGATTTTGCTGATAGAGCATTGTATACAGCTAAAGAATCCGGAAAAAATCAAATTGTTGTTTATTCCAATGAAAAAAGAAGTAGTTTACGATTTGAAGCAAACTTGGAATTGTTTTGTGTTTTACCGAATAGAACCATCCGTTCTATTTCAAAAAATATTTCAATTACAGGAATTGCTTTTGAAACTGAAGATGATCTACTTATCAATGAACCCATCTCCGTATTTTTACGTGAGTCCGATTCCAAACATGAAATCAGCGCAAAAATCAAAGTAGTTCGTAAACAAAAAATCGGTGAAAACAATTACAGTGTTGGAGCAGAATTTATCGATTTATCAAATGAATCACAATCGAAATTAGCAGATCTTTATTCACTACACCAATTTAAAGCAAAAAGCCCAATTGGTGTAGGTACTTAAAGTAATTAACGTGAGTTAGGCATATCTGATAATCCGCCTGCATTGATGACAGAGGGAAATCCACTCGCCGATAATATTTGTTTTGCTCTTTCACTTCTTGCACCAGATCGACAATAAACAACAATTTTAGATTGTTTGTTTTTGAAAGTACCTAGTTCCATAGGTAATACATCAACAGGTATATTGATAGCTCCTGGGAAATGACCTTCTGCAAATTCAGACTTAGTCCTTACATCAACAACCACTGCCCCTTCCTGAATCCATTCTTGCACCATTTGTTTATCTCCTTTTGATTGAATTTTTTTTACAAAAACGAAGAGGAATCCAATGATCACTCCTACGATTACAAATCCCTTCATAATTACCTCTTTTTTCCATTTTTTAGTTGCCATGGTTTGAGTCAAGAAAAACTATATACCATAGGGGGTATGGTATTACCCCTGACAACCATCTCCTTCCAAAAATTGGAGTTGAACGAACGATCAGAGTGAGGATAATCAAACCATGGTGACTACTGACTTGAATAATGAAATTGAAATCAAACCACTTTATGATATAGAATCAGGGACTTGGACTTATTTATTACTCGACAAGTCTACGAAGCAAGCTGTCCTCATTGACCCAGTTCTTGAGAAGTTAGGAAGAGATTTAGATTATTTAGTTTCGATGGGATTCCAATTGGTTGCGACCATCGAGACACATATGCATGCAGACCATATAACGGCTGCAGGTGAATTACGGGAAAAAACTGGTTGTGAAGCCTATGCTCCCCACTTGTCTGGTGCTGAATGTGCGACTCATTTTTTAAAGGACAAAGATTTGTTACAAATTGGGAAACTCCATCTAGAAGTGATCCACACTCCAGGTCATACACCTTGTTCCATTTCATTACTCCTGAATGGAAAATATGTTTTTACTGGAGATGCTCTCTTTGTTAGAGGGTGTGGTCGAACAGATTTCCAAGGTGGAAGCGCAGAAGAATTATACAATTCGATTACCAATAAATTATTCCAACTGCCGAATGATACCATTGTATTTCCTGGACATGATTACAAAGGGTTTGTTTCCACAACAATTGGTGAGGAAAAAAATTGGAATCCTAGAATCGCAAAAAAATCGTTAGAGGAATTTAAATCAATTATGGACAATTTGAATTTACCAGAACCAAAAAAAATTCACGAAGCAGTACCTGCCAATCGTGCTTGTGGGAAAGTTGTATGAGTATCGGAATCTTATTTTTACTATTAGGGATTGGTGCGGGCGTTCTCGGAGGACTCGTTGGAATTGGTGGTGGTATTTTACTAGTTCCGGCACTAGTTTATTTTTTTGACTTCAATCAAAAATTAGCACAAGGGACAACGCTAGCAGCGATGGTACCACCAATTGGTATAGTTGCAGCTTACATATATTATACGAGAGGAGAAACAAATTTATTTGCAGCAGCTCTCATTAGTGTTGGATTTATATTAGGGAGTATCTTTGGTGCAGGAGCTGCTTCAAAAATTGATACGAGTGTACTTTCTCGATTTTTTGGAATCTTCACAGTGATTGTTGGGCTTAAAATGGTATTTTTCCCGAAATAAAATTCATAAAATATCGTTGCAGGAAGATCTGAATCTATTTTTCATTCAATGGTGTTCGGATTTTATATTGCACTTTTTTGGTTCTTAATTCGATTTCTTTTTTATGGAATTAGTTTTCCTGAAGTGTTCATCCCACCCATTACATTTCTGTTTTGGTGGAATTTGGTATTCACTTCCCTTTGGCTCTTATTAATTCTGATTGTGGTGATTGGCTTTTTGGGAGTCTTACTTCGAATTCCCATTTTAGGAATCCTCGTACAGGGCATACGAAACCAAGTAGCAGAAATTGGTTGGATTTCTTTTTTAAAGAACCGAACTTTCATTTGGCTTCTGAGCCAAACATTCGTTTTAGTTGGATCCTTTTATTTTCTCCATTCCAAAGACAATGACCAAACGATTCTTTTCTTCTGTTTAAGTCTTATTCTTTTAGGTTATTATCTAAAACAAAAATTCCACAAACCCTTGGCACAATTCTCAGGAAACAATCGAATTTTCATTTATCAAAATGGAATGGATTCACCAAATTCCAGAGACAATTTCCCATATGAAAAAGATGTCACACCTCCCTAATACTCATTCAGTCGGCTTTTGAAAAGATTTTACGACTAAATTCCAATGGGAACCATCTAACCAATATGTCCTTCCTTGTTCCCAATCGATCCATCCATCCTTTCCGATACTTCCACATTCTTGTTTTGGTAGCTTTTTATTTGTTTTGTGGTCCTGTCACTGAAACTGCGAAGGTAGAGTCAGTACCACTGGTCACAAAACCAGGCCAAAAAATTGCCGTTTTTGCGGAAGGTTGTTTTTGGTGTTCAGAACATATTTTTGAATCCATTCCTGGTGTCATCGATGTGACTTCAGGTTATGCAGGTGGACACACAAACAACCCAACCTACGAATCTGTGAATACAGAGACAACAGGTCATGCGGAATCTGTACTCGTCGTATATGATCCCACAAAAGTAAGTTATGCGGAATTATGCAGGGTATTTTTTCTCTCACATGACCCAACAACAAAAGACAGGCAAGGCCCAGATATTGGTTCTTCTTACCGTTCCATACTTTTTTATTCCAATGATGAAGAATTCAAAACAGCAAAGGAAATCCAAAAAGAGATCCAATCTAAGAACATTTGGAAAGGAAATTTTGTAACAGAATTTCAAATGTTAAAACATTTTTATCGTGCCGAAGGTTATCACCAAGATTTTATTCAAAACAATCCGAACCAATCTTATGTTTTGGCAGTATCCATTCCAAGATTTAATGAATTTGAAAAACGATACCAAAATTATCAAAAAACTTTGAAGGTGAATCCTTTACCATAAGTAACTCTAAGGATCGTTTCTTTATAAAATAAAACTTTTTTGGTATTAGAATTCTACTTTTTTAGTCTGCAGAGTATTGTTCTTTAATTTTTGTACGAAACGAATCAAACTCTGATTTTGATTGGAACTTACATACCTTGAGAATTTCCGCAGGTATTTCAGAGGACTTAGCTTCCTTTGCATTGATAGCGATCATCATATCACTTAGATAAATTGGATAAATAATATCAATATACACATCATCTACCAGTAGTGGTCGATGGTGGTATTCCATCGCTTTTGTATAAAGGATAGGGAAACCCCATTTTTCACCAACCATTGCACCTAATTTAGAATGAGTAATCCCAATGGCAGACTCTTCCATACTAATTGTAGAAGCAATTTCACGTGTTGTTGAAAATGTTTTGATTTTGTTCATGTGGTGTTTGTCAAACGATAACAATAAAATTTCACCAATGTCATGAAGGAGTGATGCAGCAATTAAGTTACTAAGATCAGACTTGTTTAAATCCATCCTTTGGCCAATTGACTTACAATAAAATGCTGATTCATTTGATTTTTCCCAGATAGCAGTGAACGCAGGGAACTTATCTTCTAACATTTGTTTCGTTGCCAAACTATATAAAAGAGTTTGAAGTTCTTTTAGACCAATCAACTGAATAGCACGATCTAAACTTTCTACTCTTCCTCCTCTTCTGAAAGCAGCTGAATTGGAGAGTTTTAAAATATTTGCAGATAAAGCAATATCACGTTTGATCATTTCAGCAATGGTTCCAATGCTTGAATTTGGTTTGTCGATTGCATCCTGAATGTCTTTGATTGATTTTGGAAACGTGGGAAGATTGTCGATTTGAGAAACTATATGATCTATTTTTTCTAACTGCTGATTCTCCTTGGAGACTTTCGCAGGAATATCGATCATAAATACTGTTTTGTTTTCGCCAGATTCGAACTTAAATGCTGATTCACCAAGCCCATCATTTTTTAACATCATAAGTGTCATGATAAGACCAAGGCCTGCACCTTCCTGATCGTTTGACATATCCATAAAGGCATCCGCTAAATCATTATACGTTTTTGCCTTAGAGATTCTTTCTTTGATTCTCTCAGCTTCGATAGGTGTTAACTGTACATTATTCATAATTCGAATGCGCATTAAACTTCTATTATGAATGAAAGATACGAATACACCGTAATTGTTTTTTTGAAGTGATTCTTCTATTTCATCTCTGTTTTCAATATAAGTAGATTTGAATTCATTGATAATAGATTCGTATTCCTTTTCGTCTGTAATGTCTGTTGAGTTATTTTTAAAAAATACTCGTTTAGCATTCGCTTTGATAGCATTGGTAACAGTTTCTTTCATTGCTGCGAGAACAGAATCTCTAACAATGATTAGGTCTAATTGTAACAAAAATCGATCAAGAGTTTGGTATAAAGTATTTTCTACTTCATCTGTGATTTGGAAAAATTTAAAATGAAACGGAGTATTTTCAACTATAGGATGATTGATATCTTCAATATTGGTATGAAGGCCCAATTCACGTTTGAATTCTAATGAAACAGCTTTTGGACTAGCCATAAAACCTCTTGAAACAGGGACGTAGGGAATCCCCTAATCCTCTCAGAACTGTATATGTTCCCTCTCCATCGAATGCAATGATTTTAGAAAAGCAAGCGTTTAACAGGAAAAAGATGGTGCTCCTATATTTGTGACAAGTACTGAAAAAAAGATTCGTTCCTTCACTAAAATTGCTACATTTTTGGGCAGTGATTCAAAAAATTTTAATCTTAGGTAACCCTAGATTATATTTCACTGCAATGATTCGGATGATCACCACTACACTTGCAGAAATACTTAAATTAAGATTACCATCAAATTGGAATGAATGTAAAATAAGATATAAGATGGCTCCCGCCAAACAAGCAGTAGCGTATATTTCTTTTCGGAAAATAAATGGCACTTCGTTCATGAGTGTGTCTCGAATCACTCCACCAAAGATTGCCGATATCATTCCGAGTAAAGCGGAGGCAAAAAAATTCACACCATGGTCTAGAGCAATTCTTGTTCCAAGCACAGTATAAATTCCAATTCCTAAGGTATCAAATAAAAAGAGTTCACTTCGGAGTTTGGTCAATCGTTTTGGAAAAAAGATAACGAGTAAAAAACCTAGAAAAATTGCCCACAAAATGTTCTCATCTTTTACCCAAGAAACGGGATAATTTCCGAGTGTGATGTCTCGTAACGTCCCTCCACCGATTGCAGTGATAAAACCTGTAAAAAATACGCTAAAAACATCATGGTGGTGTTCTTTGTGTTCTAAGGCGGCAACTGCTCCGGATATCGCAAAAACCATGATACCTGCAAGTCCAATGTAATAAGAAAAGCTAAAATCCATAAAAATAATCTAATTTTCTCATTTTAGACGGAAATAAAATGACAATCAGTTACCCTCTCAATTGTTATCATTAGTAGAGTATCCTTTTTATGATTTGCAAATCCTTTAGGAAATCTGTTTTCATTCTATTTTTCCTTTTCCAAGCTTGTATCCCTACAATTTCCAAAAGTATCATGCAGTCAGTTTCTGACTATTTGCAACTCAAAAGCATTTTAAACACGGGACCTTACACTATCTCTGTCAAAGTATCGGGACTGCTTGGTTCAGGACTTACACTTTCTCTGAATTCAGGACAAGCAACCATCACAGTCAATTCGGATGGTGACTACCAGTTTGGACCTAAATTACTCACTGGTGAAAATTTTAATGTTACGATCACTAACCAACCAATATTACCAAACCAAACTTGTTCCATCAATGGTGGAATGGGAGTTGTAGGTTTTGGAAACATCGCAACTATCATCGTTAATTGTGATCCACTTCGGTACAGTATAGGTGGAACCATCTCTGGTCTTGATGGAGTTACAGGTTTAGTTCTCACAAATTCATTTGATGGGTCTACATTGTCTGTTGCAGTTGCTTCTGGAACATTTGCTTTCACACAAACGTATGTTAGCGGGAGTACTTACAATGTATCAGTGACAACACAACCAAACCATCCAGTACAGAATTGTGTAGTGACAAATCCTTCAGGCACCATCGCTTCGGCAAATATCACAAATATTGCCATCAGTTGCACTTCGACTGCTTACCCAATTGAAATCACTTCCTTTGGTATAGGTTCTGGTACTTTGATTTTAAGTAATAATGGAAGTGAAACTATATCGATTACAACCAATGGTATAAATCGATTTGCAACTGATTTACCACCTAGTAGTACATACAACTTACAAATTGTATCCGTTCCAACAAACCACCAATGTGTGTTATCCTCAACATCTGGAACCGTTGCAGGTACCGTTTCCATACAAGCTAATTGTTTTAGTGTATTAGATTATACTCCTCGTAATGGTGGTATCTTGCAGACAACGGAATCCTTACGATTGGTTTTTTCTGCAGAGGTGAATACAGGAAGTTGTGCGGGTTCTTCGGGGACACTCAACACCAATTTGTCATTTCCCATCAATTTTGCACTCGCAACTACCAATTTTACAAACGACACTCTCGTAGTGACTCCTGCACCAACAGATAGTTGGGTAACAGGCAATCGGTCATTAGTCCTAAATTGCCTTTCCAATGTCGGTTCCAATCCACTTTCAACAAGCGTAACCCTAACCTATTTAGTTCCATCTACCTTACGTTATGTTTCAGATGCGAGTGGAAACGATTTAAACGATGGATTAACTCCAGCAACTCCCAAAAGGAATATCCAACCGGCAATAGATAGTTTTGGAGGATGCCCTTCAAATGATTGCGCCGTACTTGTCACACAAGGCTCCTATGACCCTGCAGCAGTCAGCGCAAGAATCCAATTGGTATCTGGAATTTCCCTCTTTGGAAGTTATGAACCAGGATTTACACAATGGAAACCAACTGACAAAGATTCGACGATCCTAATGGATATGGTCCCTGCTTTTTGTGCTACAGCAAATAGTATCAATCCTTGTGCTTCGATTGCTGCTGATTCTTCGGTGACAGCGACAACAATCATTTCTGGCTTTAAAATTTTATCGGGTGATAATGCTCCTTATATGACAGGAGTGTTCCTGGATTCCACAAATAGTGTTCGGATCATCGATAATACTATTAATGGTGGTACTGGCACGAGTGTATCCAGTGGTATCTATGCGATCAATAGTACACCCATTTTAATACGAAATCAAATTGAAGGTGGGATTTGTACCGCAAATAATTGTAACTCTTCAGGTGTGTATATGACATCTGCTGCCTTAATCGCTCCCTTTATTGTAGGAAATACAATTGATAGTGGAAAAGGTGCGGGTACACAAGTCACTTCGCGTGGTATTTTTTATAATGGAAGTGTAGGTTTAGATGTCACCAATATCCGACTTAACCAGATTACATCTTTACCATTGGAAAATGCCATTCCTGGAGTTACGACTTTATCCATCGCTTTTGACATTTCATCGTTAAGTAATTCGTCCACAGGAGTTTTCGCTGGGAATCAATTGGTTGCTGGTACAGCCAATACTTCCATTGGAATTCGAATCCAATCACCTACAGGAATTCAGATTGGCTCTGCTGTTCAGGGAAATAGTATCACGACTGGTTCTGCAGCATCGTTTAAGTCGAATGGTATGTTATTAAATTCAGGACACACCATTCGTAACAATTATATCTACCTTGGTTCCGCAACGAATGCAAGTTTTCCAACCGCAACCAATGGTATCGAAATTTCTTCAGGTGGTGTCACAGCAATCATTGAACGTAATACTATTATTGGAGGAAATGCAACAAGCGGTGCAAAGGCAACTTTGTATGGTATCAATGCAACTTCATTCACTGCCACTTCATCCATTTCTGGAAATTACATTCGATTGGGAAGTGCGAATGGAACAGGTGCATCGATGGTTTCCGGAATTTACCTCCAGTCTCCGAATGGATTCTTAATTGCAAATAATTGGATCCAAAATGGTTCAAGCAATGTGTATGCTAGGGGGATCGATATCACGGGAGTATTTAGTCCACTGAAAATTTATCATAATACTGTGAGTAGTGGAACATCTTCTGTTTCTGGAAATGAAGCTGTACTACAAATTAACTCAAACTCATCTGTGTTAGTTGAAAATAATATATTTTTACTTAATGATAATGCGGGAAATAATGCATGCATCGTAGACCTTGTTGGCCCACAAACCTCTATTAGGTTCAATGTATTGTATAATTGTTCCAACCTTGTTTACAAAACTCCGTTGTATTATACAGATTTGTGTGCAGGAGGAGTACCTGGAAGTTTGGGTTGTATCACTCCATTAGGACTGAGTTCTAATTTTGGAGACAATTTGACCTTGGATCCAAATTTAGGATTAAATTTTGGTGTCGTTGCGAATTATATCCCAACAACTGCGACTTCTTGCCTCATTACAAAATCTACGAACAACATTATTGCTGATAGTTATAATGGAGTTGGGACAAGGCCAGGAGGAGACGGATTTGTCTCCTTAGGTGCTATTGAATACAATTTAACTTGCACACCATAGTTTTCACTAAGGTAGTACGTAAATTCCCACTCGATCATTGTACAAACTTCCAATGTACAATTGGCGTTTCTTTTCAATGACACTTGTTACATCTTTTAAATGGTCACCAGTAGGATCTTGGACGGTCATTAAAACTTTTCCATTCCCGTCTATCTTCATTGCGTAACCATATGGTTGGGCTTTGGGCCATAAAAATTTCGGCAAAAAATAAATCATTTTTTTCACAACAGGAGATGGGTGCATATTGTCCATTCTGTCATTCCTTACTGTAAACAATGCAACCCAGAACTCTCCGTTTTCGTTTCGAGTGATGTTATCTGGGAAACCAGGTAAATTTTCAATGATTACTTCTGAAGTTCCTTTCTTAGGACCCTTTAACCAAAGTTTAGTGATGCGATACCGATATGTTTCATTCACCAAAAGGAAATCTTCATTTTTTGACAAAGTAATCCCATTTGCAAAATACAAATCTTGGAGTAATAACTGTGTTTCCTTTGTTTTTGGATCATAAACAAAAACACGACCATAAGGTCTTGCTTCTAGTAAATCGTATAGGTATTCTTTCTGTTCGTAAATTGATGCATCTGTAAAATAAATTTTTCCGTCTTGTGCAATATCCAAATCGTCTGTAAACTTGAAAGGGACTCCTTTGTACTCGGAAACTAAAGTAGTAATTTTACCGGACTTATCCATTGATAATAATCCTTTATAAGCATCTGCAATGATTAAGTTTCCTGCTTTATCAAATTGAACTCCGAGAGGTCTACCTGAAGTTTTCGCAATCGCTTTGATTTCCCCTTTGAGAGTTATTCTGATGATGCGACCATCTTTGTCTCCACCATAAATATTCCCATCAGAGTCAACATCTAATGACTCAAGTCCTTTCACTTTTCCAATGGCGAGAAGAATTGCTTTTTGTAACTCTGTATTTGGCTCATAAATCCCAACTGGTTCTGGTTTGATGGGCGGTTCATACGCCACAGGAGAAAAAGTACGGCAGGAAATAAATCCCAACAAAAATATAATTTTGATTTGTAATAGTTTCATTTAGAACTCATCTCCTTTTCAATCAAAGCATCCTTTAATGCCCAACGTTCATCTACCCAACGTTTCATTTTCTTCGACATAGGTGCAAATTGTTCGTTTTCTTCGATGGGCACTTGTTCTCGTGGAATCACATCAATAAAAACTTTTAACTTTCGAATTTTACCAGACATCAAATCCAAAAAACTTGGGTTTTCAGTAGGATAAACAATAGTTAAATCAATAAAAGCATCAAGCGAATTTCTTAATGAAGTGGAAACAACTGAAATCCCACCACTATGCGGACGAAGTAAATGTTTATAAGGATTTTTCTTCAATAACTTTGCCATACGCTCAGGTGTGCGCCTGTGTCCTTCCAAAAAGTTCAAAATCGAAAAAGGCATTCCATTGAACTTTTCACAAACTTTTTTAACATTCTCCAAATCTTTTGTGGCTAGTTCTGGATTTTTTTTCAATTGTTCACGGCTACTTCGTTTGACAAAAGGAAAATCTAATGCAAGCCATGCGTGCCCGAGAACAGGAACATATTTTAAAGAATCTTTGATGAAAAAACGAATGAGGGGGATTTTCCTGTTTAAAACTGATTGAATGATATAAATATCCGACCAAGATTGGTGGTTACAAATGATCATATAACTTCCGTTTGGTTTCAAGCTTTGAAAATTTTCACCAACTACTTCGAATTGGACACCATATAAAAAACGAGAGATTCGGTAATTATTTTCGATCCAAGCCTCTCCTACTTTCACAAGCAGACGATCCCCAAATCTTCTTACAGATCCAGAGGTCAATAGTTTCCAAATATAAAGCGGATACATTGTAGGAATGATCCACAGTAAATTTAATAGAAACAAAATGTATGCAATGATTAATCCCAATTTAAACTCCTAAATCAAACGAAGTGCCGATGCCCAAAATGGTAACATCATCCATCATAGGGGTATTTCCCCTAAAGTTATGAAAATGTTCCATCAGCAAATTTACAGTATCGACTAAACTTAATCCCAAACTCCTAGCAGTTAAAAAACTGGAAAGCAATTTGGATTCTCCGAGAAAATTTCCAACTTCATTTTCTTGTTCCAAATACCCATCAGAAATCATAAACAATCGATCTCCAAGCCCAAATGGCACTGAATTGTCTGTATATTCTACATCCTTTTCGAGACCTAACATTAAACCAGATTCACTTAATGCCAATATCTCTGATTGATTGAGAACATATGGTTCGTTATGACCAGCTGAGGAATAAACAAGTTTACTTTCTTCCAAATTCAAATCAACAATGACAGCAGTAAATTGATTCGATTTTTTTCCGTAACGATCAATGAAAATCTGGTTCAATGCATACAATACATCGGATGGGTTTGAAACATTGTGTTTGATATGATCATACTCTGCTTTGATTGCCATCGTAATCAGTGCTGCTTGCACTCCATGCCCAATCGCATCAGCCAAAAACAATCTGATTTTGGATTTTTCCAAACGAATGACATCAAATATGTCTCCACCTACCTCAGCCATCGGCTCAAACTTTGAGGCAAAATCTAAATGTGCGATGTGTCTTAAGCCAAGTGGTAGAATATTTCGCTGAATGGTTTTGGCAGTTTCTAAATCTTCTTGGATGATTTTTAACGATTGAGTGAGTTTAGCAGTTCTTTCTTTAACCATCATCTCCAATGTTTCATTTTGTAAACGTAACTCTTTATTTTTCTGAATGAGAACTTGGTTTTCCCTTTGTTCCGCATTACGTATTCTTGCAGTTAATAACTTTAGAAGAGTTAAAGTCATTTCTGGACTTGTTTGGATCAGTCTGTGAAAATCCACACGAGTTAAGGTGTATAAAGTAGATTTTTCTTTTGTTGTTATGTTTACTGTCCTAGGAGCAGAATCGATGAGTGAAATCTCTCCAAAATAATCACCGGCGTTCAAATCCCCTATTACTAAAATTTCTTGTTTCGTTTCGTCTAAGTATTTCCAAACCTCTACTCGTCCAGATTCAATAAAATAAAATGAATCACCTAACGAATATTGTTCGATCACCAAAGTATCAGGCCCAAACTCTACTTTTTTCATTTCCTTCTTTAGGAAACTTAAATCGACATTTGGTTTTTCTTCAGGACTCATACAATTCGAGTTCTATTCTTCTTCTCGATTGACAGCTTCTATGGTAAAAGCAGGTTACAAAGAGACCAATACTCTGCATCTTCCGAAAATGGATTTGAATAACGAACTCTTGATCCTTTTTGGATCAAGATTGATTCCCCAGCTGATAAAATTAATACTTCGCCATCAACTTCAATTTGTTTTTTACCTCTTACCATCAGTGTCCACTCATCGAAGTTAGGTGTCTGGAAGGGTTCACCCCAACCAGGAGGTGCAATCATATGTGCAATGGATACTTCCTTAGTATTTGTAGATGGGATTCCAAAATGTTCCTCAATTGTTTTATTCCCAGGGACAGGGATAATCATTGGATTTTTTTGATGAAAATAACCCATACTAATTTCCAGGGAACCGAAAGGAAAATTTATGTTTCAGAAGGTCTTCTGTATAAGTCCACAAATTCCTTCTGATTGTTTTATCATAGGAAACAGGAGAACTATTCTTTGCCTTCTTTTTTACAAAGTACTTCCCTGAAACATTACTTATACTTGGTTCTGTTGCAAGGTAAATGGAAGTTTCTGCACCTTTCTCTTCCGAAATAGCAAAAATATTCTGTGCAAAGGTGATTAGCACTTTCGCAAGCCCTTCATTATTTTGTCCAAATTTTGTTTTCACAAAACCAGGGTGCAAACAGTTCACTTTAATTTTTGTTTGGTTTAGTCTTTCGGCTAGTTCATACGTGAAATAAATATTCATCAATTTGGATCTTTGGTATTGTTTCCATCCAGAATAGTTGGATTCACCAAATATATCTTTAAAATCTAAGGTTACACCTTCATGAGCACGAGAGGCAACATTGATAATACGTGCTTGGCTTGCATTCTTAAGTGAAGGCAATAATCCAAGAGCCATGATAAAATAATTTAAGTGGTTTAAAGCAAAAGTGGATTCCAATCCTTCGTTAGTGACAGTTCTTTTATCAAAATACGCTCCTGCATTATTGAGTAAAACATCTATTTTAGGATGATTGTTTCGTATTTTTTCAGTCAAAACAAAAGTTTCTTTTGCCAGAGACAAATCACAAACATAGGAATGAACTTTCACACCATGAACTTGTAGACTATATACGAGAGCTGATAATTTTTCTGGATTTCGACCAACCAATATCAATTCATTCTGAGATTTTGCAAATGAATGTGCACAAACTCTACCGATTCCATCGGTTGCACCTGTTACTAAAATAATTTGACTCATATAAGAATTTCCTCGTTTTCCTTTTTTGGGAGACTAAATTGAAAAATAGACCCTGACATTCCATCACTATCAGCTGTTAATGTACCACCATTCACCGTTACAAATTCCGAACACAAGAGAAGTCCAATACCATTCCCAGTTTCTCCTTGTGTCCCAACTGATTTAATCACTTCGCCAGGTTTAAATAATTTATCGATCGTAGTTTTAGACATTCCAACACCAAAATCTTTAACAGAAACCATCCAATGGTATCCGGTATCAATTGCAGAAATCTCAATTTTACCATTTTGATGACTAAATTTCAATGCATTGGAGATTAAATTTCGAATCACAGTGATGATCATTCGATCATCACAATACACCATCGCATGATTTGGGATTTTGGTCTCAAAATGAATGTCTTTATTTTTTGCACTTAAAGCAAACAAATCAAGGCATTCTAAAACGATTGAATCCAATCGGTAAAAATTTGGTCTAAATTCTTCTTGTCCTCGTTGTAACTTAGACCATTCTAAAAGATTTTCCAAGAGAGAAAAAACAGATTCTGTTGCATCAAGTAAAGACTGTGTCATACCTGCTAACGCATCTTCTTTTTTCTTCATATCCTCGTTTAATACTTTGAGTAACATTTTTATGCCAGCCAAAGGACCACGTAAATCATGTGAGATGATCGATAAAAATCGATCTTTGGTTCCATTGGCAACAAGAAGCTCACGGTTCACGTTTGCCATTTGTTTTTCTAAATTTCTTTGCTCTGTATTATCACGGAATACAAGAACCATACCGATTTTTTTCCGATTCGAATCTCGAATCTGTTTTGCTGTGACTTCCCAATACTTCGAATCTTTTTCCCATATCCATTTGGTGATTGTCTTTTTAATGGATAAATTGTCCAATTTTGTAATGAGTTCTGGTGTATGATGGAAAAAAGCTTGGTGAGGGAGTAAGGCTACATTCTTATCTTTTACACAAAATAAATTTTCAGCCGAACTATTCCAATCGACTACGCGATGATTAAAATCTAAAATGACAACTGCTTCATCAAGTTCATCTACAATTTCACTTCTCACAAGTGGTACCAAATCAAACATTCGATAGTATCCAATTGCAAAGAATATCATGATTGCCTGCATTGTGCACATAACGCCCGTTATATTCATTCCAGGCAAAGGACGAATCCCCATTTTATGTAAAGCTGCTGCGATCCAAATAAACAAAAAGGAAACAAGAATTAGTAAGTAACGGTTACGTTCTGTCGATTTGGATTGAAAAATCCCTCTAATGAGGAGTAATGCGACAAATACTGACCAAAAAAAAGAAAGTAAATAAGAGGCAATGAAACCACCTATATTTGTTTCTTGAATCCATTGGATACGGCCTCCCACATTAATGAGATAGGTATCGAGTGTTAAAGTTTTAAAGATAGGATCTAATACACATACAGCCACAGTAAATAGAGGCTGAAGAAATAATAGTACCCAGAAACGTTTTGTGAGTAAATGTTGGTTGTTTGTAAACTCAATTGAGACTAATACCATACCAACATTGGCAATGGCAACACCTATGTACAACAAACTAATGAATGTTCGGTGTAAGTTTGTACTGATGTAAACAAAATCAAGTCCATAGAATCCAGTCCAAATCATAGAACCGAAAACCAAGATTAATAAATATTTAACTAAATTGAGTCGAAAGGATTTTAATACAAATAGCCCCAATCCAAGATTGAAGCCAAATGCTAGGAAAAGAAGTACACTATATGGATGGAATTGCCACAAACTAAGTCTCGTCGTTACTCAACATTTCGCAGTTACCATCAAAAATAACTCCATCTGCTATTTGTAATTTTGCAGTGCGAATGTTGCCTTGGACTTTTCCTGTTGATAACATCTCTAATCTTTGAGTTGCCGTCACATTTCCAATGATGGTTCCACCAACAACAACGGTTCCCGCTTTGATGTTTGCTTTTACACGAGCACCTTCGCTGATCACCAAGTATCCATCTGAAATGATTTCACCAGTGAAATCACCAGAAATTTGAAGTGGTTTTTTAAAAGCTAAGGTTCCGCTAAAAGCAGTTTCCTTTCCTAAGATGGTGGCAATGACTCCGTGTTCTGTGATGGTAGGTTGCATTTCTTTTTTTGACATAGTTCCTATTTTGTTTTCATGTTATACACCCCATCCCAATCTTCAGGAGGAGGATCTGCGATGTAATCATCACAACGTTCAATATAAAGTTTGGAAGGACCGTCTCCAGGATGGATCGCTAATGCTTTTTTGAATTCTTCTTTTGCTTCTGCAAATTTACGAGATTTGTACAAAGTAAGTCCTTGGTTATAATGTACAAGCACTGACTTCATTTTATCACTAACGATCATTTGAGCTCCTTATAGAATACGACAACGGCGGTTGAATAGTGGTCAGCATGGCTAATGGACACCGAACTACCTGTAAATCCTTTCTCACGGAAAAACTTCTCAGTTTTCCCATGGATGACTAGCGTTTTTTTCCCAAAATTGGTTCCAGCTAGCTCAATCTCGCGCATATCGGCAACCTCACCAGGTTCCAAGTTCAGGGCTTTGATGACCGCTTCTTTGCACGCAAATCTTCCAGCTAAAAAAGGCACCGGGTCTTTGTGTTTGTGACAATATTCGACCTCATCATCGGTGAAAACTCGTTTCAAAAACCGATCCCCATGTTTTTGTAATAATTCTCGAATTCGTTCGTTTTCGACAATGTCGTTCCCGACTGATAACATAAGTAGATTTATTTACGCCGAAGTTCCATGAGTCGAGCAAATAATCGGTTGTTTTCCTTGTGGTAAGGCCGTCTCAACTTCACTCGCTCCGAATAATCAAAGGCAGCCCCAAAATCACCATTGGCAAATAAGGCTTCGGCGATATAAAACAAAGTCAAACTATCAGATGGATTTTTTTGGATGTATGTAACTGCAAACTGTAGTGGGAAAACAGACATCCTATGCTCTGTGTATAGATAGATTTTTTGAAAGGAGAGCGGGGCTTCGTGGATATTTGGATAATGAGATGAAATCATTTTTTCAACTTCGACCCAAAGTTTTTGTTTATACAAAGTCAGAGCTCGCAAATAAACAATGTGTTTTGGATGGGATTTTGGTATGTTAATTTCTGAACCGACGCCAGTATACTCTACACGTATCAATGAAAGGTCGTCGATTAACTCTCCTTGTTTTTTAATCGCATCTCGAATTAAATTTAAATCCCCCATCCCTTCTTTGGCAGTTTTTAGAAATAATTCATCATCTTCATTCACTTCCATTTCTTGTTCAGAGCCAATGAGAATATCATCTCTTCCGTCTGAGCCAATGAGCAGGATATCTCCCTTTTCCATTTGGAAAGTATTGATTTGAAGATTTTTCTTTGAAGCAAGTAAGCCAAGTTTCGCACATACATAGTTATGTGGGAGGAAAAACGTTTTATCATTTCTATAGATAACTGGACGAGGGTGTTCCGCGTTCAAAAAATAGAAAAATCCTGTTTCATCATCAATCAAACAAAGAAACATCGAGATCAACATGGAACCATCAAACGTTACTAAGGTATTGTGCAATTCAAAGTAAGCACTACTCACCCACTTTTCAGGAGTCATATCCTTTGATTCTTCAGATTGTCCATTTCGTTTGATGATTGCTTCAAATACTGAACCAATGACAAGGGCACCACTTGCTCCCTGCATAGACTTGCCCATTGCATCTCCGTTCAAAACAACGATGTATTTTTTATTTTGCAATTGAATGGAAGAAGAGACACATAAATCCCCGCCAATTTCAGAATTCCATTGTTTATAACTAAACTTTTTCTTTTGTTCCGTTAAGAACTGGATATTCATATTCGAAGATTCAGCATGATTTTGTGTCAAAGGTTCAATCAACAAAGAAGCAAGAAAATAATCACCATCCTGCTGTTCTTTTAACCCCTTAACTTCCGTTAAAGCAGAGTTTAGCTCTTTTGTCCTTTCATCAACTTTTTGCTCCAAGTTGGTGTAAAGTAAAGAGTTCTCAATAGAAACCGCAATTTGCGAAGAAAGAATTTTTAGAATTTCTACTCTCCCTGGCGTAAATGCATCCGTAGTTAAATTATTTTCTAGATATACAATTCCAACTACAGTGCCATGACTCAAAATTGGATAACATAATAAAGATTTTGGTAAATATGATTTCACATATGGATCATTTTTAAATTCCCCTTCTCTGGCTGCATCACCACAAATGACAACAACCCCCGTACGAACCACATAACCAATGATTTGTGTTGGAATTTTATTTTCGTGAATTGTTGTAATCGCTTGAGAAAAATCCAATTCAAATGGAGAATCCGAATAAACAGAAACTGATTCTGTTTCTAAATTGGATTCGGCAATCACTTGCCATTTTGAATCAAAATTCAGAATAAAATACCCACGTTCTGCACCAGCATTCTCAAGGATAATCTTCATCATTTTTTCTAGTAAACGATTCAATTGTATTTCACCTGAAATCGTTTGAGATGCTTTGATGACTGTATTGATATCTAAATTTGATCCACCATCTCCAAAAATATCTTTTGTTGTACTAAACAAGGAAACATTATCCGTAGAATCTGTTCTAAAATTCCTTCCAATGTATTTCTTTAAAGAGATATGATCTGCTTCTAACTGTTTTACCTTAGAAATAAAACCGTATTTGCCATAACGATAATGTGCTTCCACAAGGTGTAGATTACTATATTGATCAAAACCAGTTTCTCTCCACATTCGGACCAAAATCTCATTTGCAATTGCTTCTTCTAGAATATATGCAGATTCTCTTGCCGAAGTAATTGCTGCTTTACAAGCAACAACAGCTTCCGATTTTTTATTTCTCAAATATAATTCAATTGCAGAAATAATCTCATATTTATGACCAAAATTATCTGGAGAATTTTTTGCCCAAACCTTCAATCGTTTTGAAAATGTATTTAGGCGTTTCAATAAATCTTTTCGGTTGATTGATTCCGTGTATTTTGGATTTGATAACAATTCGTAAACGACGAGTGCTCCAAAAAAAACATGTTCAGGAAAAAACATCATTGCAAAAACCCCACCCTCTAATCCATCTAATTTGAGAGAAAATTGATATGCTTTTTGTATATCTCCTAAAAAGTATTCTAACCTCAGTTTACATAAATAATAATCAAATAAAGCATTTGCGTTACCATATGTTTCCCATTCTTTAACGTTTTCTGATTCTAAAAAATATCGACCTTCCAAACTCAAAGGATCAGATGTTTCACCTCGCATATTTTCAACAATTTGCATATTCAAACGATGAACTTGGTAAGCATGGTGTTGCCTCAAACTTAGGAGTGAGGCATCATAACGAAGTTGGCTTTTGTATAAATCATCCAAGTTTTCTCGGTATAATAATCCTTGGAAATGGATGTTATTTAAAGAATAAGATGCATATTGTAGATCACCTGTTTCCATGCCCGCAAGGAAACTATCCCAAAAAATACTTTTACCTTCTTTTGCATGATTTTTCCAAGGAAGAATCATACAAGCATACATAAATAAGGTTCTACATTTGAATGATTTGGCATCCAGTACATCAATTAATTTGATTCCTAACTTACCAAACTTATACCCAGAATCATAATCACCAAGCCCAGATCCTTGGATCATGCCCATCGCTGAAAAACCAAATGCACTTAGTTCACAAAGCCCATATAACAATGTATAATTGACCATTTTGAGAACAATCACTGGGAATAGGTTTGGATCTGCTAAAAAAGATGGTGCGATACAAGCATTGAGTAACCGCATGATTGCCAGATATTTTGGGTCTGTTGCAATTGGCAAAAATTCCAATTCTTCAATTGGTTTTCTTCCTAATCGAAATTTGAATTTTACGATTTCTTTTAATGGTGACAGTGCAGAAGCATTTTTCGGCAACCTAACACCCAATAATCGAAGCGCTTGCTTCAATGTAACCAATACTTCTTTCATTTTGTTTTGAGTGACAAGCATTGAAGTTTGTAACTCATAAACTAAAATTTTATCTAAATCTGTTTTTGCATGTTTCACAATATGATTGAAACTATTTTCAGCTTTTTCAAAATTTTTAGACAGATAAGCTGATCTTGCATAAGCTAAATGAAGTTTGAGTGTGTTTTCGTATTGATGATTCCACTCATCTTCTAACATCAATCCAACCATACGTTCAAAAAAACTGAATGCTGCATCATATGCAGATGAATTGAGTGCTTTAAAACCTGCTCTTTCGTTTAAGGTGCGCAATTGGACCAACTCTTGATCTTGTGTAATTTCTGAAGCACCTAAATTGAGTTGGTTTACAATCGTGAATATATGATCGTCTAATTTGAATTTATAAAGTATTGATAAATACGTTTTTCCAATTTTATAATGTAACTTCGATTTTTCTTCCGGAGAAATGATTTTATAAATCGCTTCTCTGATTTTATCATGAGTAAAATTGGCATCATCTAAACCTAATATCAGGAATTCTTCGTTTGCTAATGCAACCAAATCCATCGATGCCAAATGAAAAGGTCTCTCCGCAATCGTCGCATAAATATCATGTCGAAACCAGTTTCCTATACATGCAGTTAATTTTAATGCTTCGATTAATTCTGGTGGTTGCAGGTAAATTTTATCGATGATCAAATCAATTACATTCTCAGAAATATTGACTGTATTGATTTTTTCCTTATCCCAAACCCATCGATTTTCAGAAAATTGGATATAAGATCTTTCATAAAGATTCTTAAACATTTCATTTACGTGGAAAGGATTTCCCTTTGTTTTTTTCCAAATGATTTCAGAAATCCCTTTAATTTCTGATTCAGGTAATGACAATGTATCGGAAACAAGTATCGAAATATCAGATTCTGTTAGTGGTTCTAATCGAATTTCAGTGATGGAAGTTTTTGTTTCCCGAAGTTCTTCCAACATTCGAAAAAATGGATCCGTGGGACTTACTTCATTATCTCGGTACGATAAGATGATAAAAAAATACGAGATTTCAGGATCGGTGATTGCTTCTTTTAATAAAAGTATACTAGAAGAATCTGCCCACTGTAAATCATCTAAAAACATCACCACAGGATGTTCCTTTGTACACACTGTTCGCAAAAATTTTCTAAAAACCAAATGAAATCGATTTTCTGTTTCTACCGTATCCAATTCTGGTGGAGTTTCTACGTCTCCCAATAATTGAGCAAGCTCAGGCACTACATCGATGATTAACTTAGCGTTTGCACCTAAGGTTTGGGTTAGGATTTTTTTCCATTCTTTTACAGAAGTTTCATTTTCAGATAACAACTGTTTCACCAATCCTTGTAATGCAAGATTGATGGCACGATAAGGAATCGATTTTTTATATAAATCAAATTTACCTGTCGTAAAGTAAGCACGTTCTATTGTAACTGGTTTTTGGATTTCGTTTATTAAAGCCGACTTTCCAATCCCTGAACGTCCTGAAATTAAGAAGGTTTCTATTTTACCTTCCGTTGCATTTAGAAATTTTTCTTCAAAAGTTTTAAGTTGTGACTCCCTACCATATAACTTTTTTGGAATTTGGAAACGAGAAGATTTATCATTTTTTGCCAACTCCATTTGAAAGGAATCTAAATCTTCTTTTCCATTTTCTAACAAGACAGATTGAATTGTGATTAAATCAGAAAGTAATCCAGTCGCAGTTTGGTAACGATCTTCTGGATTTTTTTCCAAAAGTTTCATGATTAGATCTGATAAGATTTTTGGAGCATTACTCCTTTCCTTTGGAGGTAATGGGATTCTAGCCAAATGTGCATGGACCATTTCCAAACTATCAGTGTATAAAAATGGAAGTTCACCAGTGATGAGTTGGTATAAGGTTACACCTAACGAATAAAAGTCTGTGCGGTAATCAACAGTCCGGTTCATTCTCCCAGTTTGTTCTGGAGAAATATGTGCCAGTGTTCCTGTTAAATTTTGGTTCATCGGAAGATAAAAACTTCTATGAGTTAACATCGTTGCGGAACCAAAATCAATAATCTTCAATTCGCCAGTTTCAGGATGATATATGATATTCTGTGCTTTGATATCGTTATGAACCACTTTCGCTTTATGAATGTCTGAAAGTGCACGACAAATCTCGATTGAGATATTTAAAAATGTATGGAGATTGCTATATTTTCCACTTAATTGAAGTTTAGCGAGATCAGTGTATTCGATATGAGGAAAAACGATTGCAACTGTGTTTTGGTAAGATTCAAAACTTAAAGGTTTTAAGGTGTAGTTTGAATCTATTGATTTAAGAATTTCAAATTCATTTTTAAATTTTGTAATTTCGTGATTATCCGGATAATCTCTATTTAATAGTTTCACAACAACTGGAGATTTTTTATCATCTTCTCCAATATAAACAGAACTCCTTTTTCCTAAATGGAGTTCTTTTGTTACTTTGTATTTTCCAATCGTAAACAAATAAAATCCTTATCTAGCCGTTTTTCCGCCATCTACTGGGATGACAGCACCAGTGATGAAAGCAGCTCCATCACCAGACAACCATACACAAGTTTTAGCAACTTCCTCAGGAGTAGCCATCCGACCTAAGGCATAAGATTTCATTCTTTCTTTTTTAACTTCTTCTGGATTTGGTACATTGGCATAAAATACATCATCCATTTCAGTTTGAATTCCGCCTGGACAAAGCGCAATGACTCGAATTCCTTGGGCACCATATTCTAAAGCTGCAGATTTAGTCAGTCCTATGATTCCATGTTTTGACATCGAATAAGGGCCTGCTTTTTCTTTTCCACGTAAACCCAATGCAGAAGAAACATTGATGATCACACCACCATTTCCTTGTTTGATAAACTGTTTTAATTCAAATTGCATTGATAAAAAAGTACCTTTCAGATTTACATCCATTACAGAATCAAAAATATCTAATGGATAATCAGCTGTCGTTTTAAGGACTCCTGAAATTCCTGCATTATTGACTGCTACATCGATTTGGCCATATTTTTCTATGATAGTTTCTACAAAATTACGAACTGCTTCCGATTGTGTGACATCACATTTGAAAAAGATACCTTCCCCACCTTGTTTTTCCAGTAAGGCGAGAGTATCTTCCCCTTCTTGTTTTCTGCGACCACAAAAACCAACCACATAACCAGCGTTTGCATATTCTAAAACAATCGCTCTACCTAATCCGGAAGTTCCACCAGTAACTAAGGCAACTTTTTTCTTTTTCATTGGATTTCCCTATCTTCTATCAATCTTCCATACCGATTGATTGCTTCCTTTACATTTGCCCTGTCTAGATCAGATATTTCTTCAAAACGAAATCCAGCAAAAAACATGTCTTCATTATTATCGTCTTCTTTTACCCATAATAAAATACAAGTTCCGTGTACGAAACCAACAATATCAAAATGCATGAAAAATTCTAGTTGTTGCTCTGTGGACAATGTTCCCGGATGGGTTCCTGAGCAGCGCACCATAAAGCCAGAATTTGATATATTTTCGATTGTTGAGACAATATTCCTTCCATTTTCTCGAATGGAAATGTTGTTCTTAAAACGATCCAAAATCCGAAACCTTGGATCAATTTCATATACTTCTTCCTGTGTGCTTTTTAAGCGTTTGTATACCTTTAGAGGCAAAATACTCGCGGCCATTTCAATTTTCGTAATTTCTTGGTTCTCTTGGTAGGCTGTAATGGCGAGTTTTGAGTAGTTCCAATACCCAGATTTACTATATTTAACTTCTTTTGCTTTCACCCTAAGTTTGATGGGCATATTCATTTTTGCATATTGCAAAAATTCAGAATTTAAATATAACAATAAAAAGGTGATATCTTCGAAAGGGACTTTCCCAAACATATGATTACATGCAATTCCCAATTGCCTTGCTGCTTCTACAATCTGCATACCTGAAATGTGTTTTAAATTGGGTGGTGAATAATATTTATGAGTTGAAGGGACATACAAATTTGCAAAAAATGTGTCCCTCTTTGGAATCTCTGGGAATCTTTCAAAGATGGCAGAGATCATCGATTTTTCTACATTGCCTACATAATAATCTCTACGTTTGACAAGTTGTAAGATTTTAATCTCATCAGCTTCTGTCACTTGGTCATTGAGTACATATTGTTCGATTTCTGTATCAAAATGATAAAATTGGCTTAAGAATTCTCTACCTGAATCATCTATATTCGCTTCATTTAAAATACGATCTGCAGATTCTTTGCGAATCCTAGAAGGAATTGTTTTTAATTGATAATAACTTCCGGACGCATCACTTCTTTTTATATAATAGAATAAAAGAAATTCCTTTTCTTCATCTTTCAGTTTTGGTAAAACAACATTTTCCATGAGATCTGCCAAAATCATCCGTGGCAGTGCTCTTCTTATATTGGAAACAAAACTATCTTCTTGGTAATAAGTGCGAGTGTAACGTTTATCGAGAGGTAAAACAGTGGGGAGTTCTTCTTTTTCGGAAACCTTCATTTGTATCAACCAGGAATCTACTTTAGGATTAGTCCGTAGATTCCAATGGGATACCTTTCAAGGCAAGTAATTTAACATCGATTTGTCAAAATTATGGCAATTTCACCTAACGACAGTTACGGAACATGGTGCGTAATGTACAACTCGATCAGAGACACTTCCCATGATGAATCTGCCTAAAATTCCATGGCCACGGCTTCCAATCACAATCAAATCAACTTTTTCTTTTTCTGCTAATTTGCAAATTTCTTCAGCAGGGTATCCTTCTAATACAACACGATTCCATTTTACAGTTGTCTCGTCTAAAATTGGATGGATTTTTTCAAATCGTTGTTCCGAAATCCATTTGACTCGATCCTTTCCCGGCGGTGCTGCATCGTAATAACCAGGGAGTGGTCCGAAATCCTCGATGACTTCTACTACATAACAGATTGCATTACTAGCCTTGGCTAATGCCAATCCAAATTCTAAAGCCTTTGCCGAACTTGGTGAACCATCGATGGGGATGATCAGTTTTTGTATTAATTTTTCCATACGTAAATCCTACCACGATCCGTGAAGATAAGAAAGAGAAATTCCTTTGATAATTATCATATCGATATGTGTGTTCCTTCAGAACTCGAGAATCATATCGCATAGAACATCCAATTCGAAAAGAGTGAAATTATTTTTTCCGACCGTCATCTTCTTTTGTGAGATAATAAGCAACGAGGATGGGAATGGTTGTGACTAAAATCACAAACACAGCCACCACATTGGTCACTGGCCTTTGCCTTGGACGAATGAACTCAGTTAACATCCAAATGGGGACAGTGGATTGTTGGCCTGCTGTAAACGTTGTTACAATTACTTCATCAAATGACAACGCAAAGGATAACATCCCTCCCGCAAGTAATGCAGTTGCGATATTTGGAAGTATCACAAAACGAAACGTTTGCCATGGATTTGCACCTAAATCCATAGATGCTTCCACCATAGAATGAGAACTCCTTCGTAATCTTGCTAGAACATTATTATAAACAGTTACGATACAAAAGGTAGCATGTGCAATGACAATCGTCCAAGTGCTAAATGGAATTCCAAAGAGAGACATAGCCGACCGAAGGGAAATTCCTGTCACAATGCCTGGGAGAGCAATAGGTAAAATCACAAGAAAGGAAATGATTTCTTTTCCAAAAAATTGGCTTCGGTAGACTGCAAGGCTTGCCAGTGTTCCTAGTAAAATTGCAATGAATGTTGAAATTAAGGCAACTTGGGAAGAGAGTATGATTGCTTCCCAGATATCATTACGTTCCCATGCAACACCAAACCACTTCGTCGTGAATCCTGGTAGAGGAAATTGAAACGTTTTTTCATCCGTCGAAAATGCATACATGATGATGATGAGAATCGGTATATGAATGAATAAAAAACCGAAGATAGTTGCTGTTTTTAATCCAATTGATCCTAAGTTCCATTTAGAGCGCATCAAAAGCTCCTAACCGTTTAGCGATTGTTAAATACACCATCATAATTACAATGGGAACTACAGAAAATGCAGCGGCAAGTGGAATGTTCCCCGCAGTTCCTTGGTGGGTGTAAACAGCCATCCCGATAAAATAACTCGAATTCCCAATAATTGTAGGAATGATATAATCACCGAGTGTTAATGAAAACGTAAAAATAGAGCCTGCAACGACTCCAGGAAATGCCAAAGGTAAAATGACTTTTCGAAAGGTTTGTGCCGGCCCTCCTCCTAAATCAGAAGAAGCTTCTAATAGTGTTTTTGGAATTCTTTCTAAAGATGCCTGAATGGGTAAAATCATGTACGGTAACCAAATGTATACGAATACCAAAAACATTCCTATATAAGAGAATGATAAGGAACTGCCTCCGATAACAGGGATGGAAAGCACAACATCTAACAAGTGTAATAATCCCAGTTGGTCCAAACACCATGTAAGGATACCTTCTTTGGCCATAATCAGTTTCCACGAATACACTTTTACAAGGTAACTGGACCATAAAGGCAACATAACACCCAAATATAAAATTGGTTTTAATTTGGGTCCTGCATTCATTGCCATATAATAAGCAATTGGGAAAGCAATGATCGCACTTACAACAGTGACTGTAAATGCCATTGTTGTTGTCCGAATGATAATATCCCAATTGGTACTTTGCCGGAATAAATCATAATAGGATTCTAATGTAAATTCTCGTTTGATGACACCCGAGAATGAATCAACAGAGAAAAAACTTTGGATGAGGAGTGTAAACAAAGAACCTAAGTATACTACACCAAGCCAAATAAGTAGAGGTGATAATAACAAAAAAAGTGCCAAACTCTTCCTGTAAAACAAAAAGGTGACGAATCTATCAATAACATTTGTCATTTTGATTCCCTTATAACAAATGCATGTCGGAATCTTTCCAACCTACTAAAACTTCTGAACCAACTGCAATATGGTCTGCAGAAATTTTTAAGTTTTGAGTGGATGCAATGATCCGAGATCCATTAGGAGTTTCAAAGTGCATTTTGGAAGTTGCACCAGAGTACACTTGGCTTTTTAAAATTGCTTTAAAGGTTCTATATCCAGAAGAATGGTTATCTTCTTTTGCATTTGCAAAAACATGGACTCGTTCTGGACGGATCATCATCTTACCTTCATGGCCTGTGAGTCGTTTTGTTTCCTCTAATGATAAGATATTCGAAGTTCCAACAAAGTTGGCAACAAACTCCGTTTTAGGGCGGTTGTACAATTCTTCAGGAGTTGCAATTTGCTCCACCTTACCTTTGTTAAAGACAGCGATACGATCTGACATCGAAAGTGCTTCTTCTTGGTCGTGGGTCACAAAAATAAATGTGATACCTACTTCTTTTTGAATGGCTTTAAGCTCCAACTGCATTTCTTCCCGCAGTTTTAGATCAAGAGCTCCCAATGGTTCATCGAGTAACAATACACCTGGTCGGTTGATGAGTGCCCTTGCGAGTGCAATCCTCTGTCTCTGACCTCCCGATAATTCTGATGGTTTTCGATTTCCGACATCGGGGAGGCGAACCATCGCGAGCATTTCAGAAACACGTTTTGTTATCTCGGCACTTGGAAGTTTTTTAATTTTTAAACCATACCCCACGTTTTCCGCAACAGACATATGTGGGAACAAAGCATAATCTTGGAAGACTGTATTGACATTTCTTTTGTAAGGAGGGATGCCCGTGACATCAACTCCTTCCAAAAGAACCCTTCCTGAACTAGTATCTTGAAAACCCGCCACCATTCGAAGGCAGGTTGTTTTACCAGACCCAGAAGGGCCTAACATCGAAAAAAACTCACCTTTTTTAATCCCAAAGGAGACATCATCTACCGCTATGAATTGGTCGAATTTCCTTGTTACATTTTGAAACTCAACATCGTAAACTTGGTCCATTCTATCTCCTTTAGAACTCTTATGATGTTAGGATTTTATTTACTTCCAATAATGGAAATATAATCTTCTGCCCATTTTTTATAAGGCACACATTTTCTTCCACCGGAACAATCTTCTTTTGGAGTTCTCCAAAAAGAGATTTTTTCAAAGTTATTGAATCCATTCACTGCACAACCAGTGTCCCCAAGTAAAGCATTTCCTTTACAAGCAGCAGGAACAGAAGGAACAGATCCAAACCAAGATGCTAAATCACCTTGCACTTTTGGAGAAAGAGAGTGTTCCATCCATTTATAAGCACAGTTTACATGTTTAGAATCTTTATGTAACATTGTACTATCTGCCCAACCAGTAGCCCCTTCCACAGGAACGATGGATGATACAGGTTGTTTTTCACTCACTAGTAAATTGACTTGGAATGGCCATGTGGAAGAAGCAACTAAACCTTCTTTTTTGAAATCATCCACTTGGACCATTGCATCGTGCCAGTATTTTGGAACGAGTTGTCTTTGTTTTTTTAATAACTCAATGACAGCTGTATATTGTTTTTCATCCAATTCGTAAGGATCTTGGATTCCGAGTTCTGGTTTTGCTACTTTTAAATAGAGTGCAGCGTCAGCGATGTAAATTGGACCATCAAATGCTTGTACTCTTCCTTTGTTAGACTTTCCATCAGGTAAAACTTGTTCTTCAAATACAACATTCCAACTTGTTGGAGCTTTTTTGAAAACTTTTGTGTTGTACATAAGTACGTTTGGTCCCCATTGGTAAGGAACGCCGAAATGTTTACCATCTACAGTATGCCAAGGAGCATTTTGTAAACGTGAGTCTACGTTTTTCCAACTTGGGATCAAATCAATGTTAATCTCTTGGACTTTTCCACCTGCAACTAATCGAAGTGATGCGTCACCTGAAGCAGTTACCAAGTCAAATCCACCTTCATTCATAAGTGCTACCATCTCATCAGATGTAGCGGCAGTTTTTACATTTACTTTACAGCCTGTATTTTTTTCAAATTCAGTGACCCAGTCATATCCTTTGTCTGTCTCACCACGTTCAATGTAACCTGGCCAAGCAACGATGGAAACTTCTCCCTCGCCTTGTCCAATTTCTGAAACCTTTGTTTCTTTTTTACCGCAGGTTACCGCTAAAGCGATCGAAAGAACTGCTGTAAAAAAAACCACTCGTTTGTATGAATCGAATTTCATAAACCTATGTGCTCCTGGTTTTACTTATGTCAGGCATTAGATACCAAAAATTCAAAATTAAGCAACCAATTCTGAAGTTTTCAAAAAAAAGGTAGGAATTTTTATGAGGCACGGTTTCTGTGAAAGCGTAGGTTTCTCATGAAATACATCAAAGACAAAGACCTTTTTCGCCAGGAAAATTTCATCGGTGGGGTTTGGTGCCCTGCAGAAAACAAAAAAGAAATTTTAGTACATAACCCTGCCACAGGGGAAACCATCGGGAACATCCCACATGCGACAGAAAAAGACACGGTTCTCGCAATTCGTTCAGCCAAAGATGCGTTTGTTGATTGGAGAACGAGACCTGCCAAAGAACGTGCTGGGATCCTCCGCAAATGGTTCCAACTCATGATGGACCACCAAGAAGACCTAGCTCTCATAATGACACAAGAACAAGGAAAACCTCTAACGGAAGCTAGGGGAGAAATTGCTTATGCAGCCTCGTACATTGAATGGTTCGGTGAAGAAGCAAAACGTTCTTATGGAGATCTGATCCCTTCTCACAGAAGGGATACAAGGATACTTGTACTCAAAGAACCGATTGGAGTTGTGGGAACTATCACACCTTGGAATTTTCCTGCGGCAATGCTTGCAAGGAAAGTGGCTCCAGCACTAGCCGCAGGTTGTACGGTTGTCTCAAAACCATCAGAACTCACTCCCTATTCAGCTCTCGCAATGGCAGTTCTTGCAGAACGAGCAGGACTCCCAAAAGGAGTATGGAATGTGTTAGTTGGGGATCCTATCCTCATTGGCAAAACGATTTTGGAAAGTAAAGAGGTTCGAAAACTTAGTTTTACTGGTTCCACAAAAACAGGCATTTATTTAATGGAAAAATCGGCCGCCACATTAAAAAAGCTTTCACTTGAGTTAGGTGGTAATGCTCCTTTTATCGTTTTTGAAGACGCAGACTTAGATGAAGCAGTGAAAGGTGCTATGTTATCCAAATACAGAAATACAGGACAAACCTGTGTTTGTGTGAATCGTTTTTTAGTGCATTCATCTGTTGCAGAGTCATTTTCGAAAAAACTTGCTGAAAAAACAAAAGAGTTGGTTGTTGCCAACGGTATGGAACCTAACGCAAGCCAAGGCCCACTTATCAATGAAGCCGCAGTGGAAAAAGTAAAAACTCATATCCAAGATGCAGTCAACAAAGGTGCAAAAGTTTTGATCGGAGGGAACACACACCAATTAGGTGGAAACTTTTTTGAGCCAACCGTTTTGTATCCAGTGAACTCATCCATGATGGTGACTAAGGAAGAAACTTTTGGCCCAGTATCTTGTATCCAAACCTTCCAAACAGAAGAAGAAGCCATCAAACTCGCAAACGACACAGACTTTGGCCTCGCATCCTATTTTTACACGAAAGACATGGCCCGTATTTTTAGAGTCGCCGAACAGCTAGAATATGGAATGGTAGGCATTAACGAAGGGATCATTTCCTCAGAACAAGTCCCTTTTGGGGGAGTCAAATTCTCAGGTATGGGACGAGAAGGCTCCAAATACGGTCTCGATGATTATACAGTAACCAAATATCTCTGCCTTGGAGGAATCAAATGACGGGCAATCAAAAACAAACAAACAAAACTCTATGGGAAAGAAGATTAAAAAACGTTCCTCGAGGAGTCACTACCGCCTACCCTGTGTTTGCTGAAAAAGCAAAAAATGCAGAAATTTGGGATATTGAAGGGAAACGATTCATTGATTTTGGTGGTGGGATTGGAGTTCAAAATACGGGGCATTGCCATCCAAAAGTAGTCTCTGCCATCCACAAACAAGTGGACAAGGTGCTCCACACTGCGTTTCAAATTATGCCATATGAACCGTACATTGATCTCTGTGAAAAACTAAATGCCAAAGCTCCGATTGAAGGAGAAGCGAAAACGATTTTGTTTTCATCTGGTGCGGAAGCATTAGAAAATGCGGTCAAAATTGCAAGGGCAGCTACAGGAAGACCAGGGATCATTAGTTTTCTCGGAGGATTTCATGGTAGAACAATGATGGCTCTTGCCTTAACAGGAAAAGTAGTTCCCTATAAAAAAGGATTTGGACCTTTCTCGAGTGATGTGTATCACATTCCTTTCCCCATGGAATACCATGGAGTCACAGAAGACGATTCCATCAAAGCTCTGAACAATTTATTCAAAGCAGACATTGACCCGTCCCGCGTAGCAGCCATTGCCATTGAACCAGTGCAAGGTGAAGGTGGATTTTACATTGCATCTCCTGGTTTTTTAAAAAAACTTAGAGCGATTTGTGATGAACACGGAATTTTACTGATTGCCGATGAGGTGCAGTCAGGTTTTGCAAGGACAGGGAAACTTTTTGCCATCGAACATTCGGGTGTTAAACCAGACCTCATCACAACCGCCAAATCTCTTGCAGCGGGTATGCCACTCTCAGCTGTGATTGGAAAAACATCCATTATGGATTCTGTAGAACCAGGTGGACTTGGCGGAACCTATGCCGGAAATCCGGTCGCATGTGCAGCAGGAATTGCGGTCATGGACCTCATCGAAGAAGAAGGGATTTTGGAAAAATCAACTCAATTGGGATCCATGTTAGTGAAGGAACTAAATGAAATTAAAAAATCCAACACAAACATTGGCGAAATACGTGGATTAGGTGGGATGGTTGCCTTTGAACTTGTTGAAAACGGTGATGCCAATAAACCTTCTGCTGATATGGCAAAAAAATTAACAACAAAAGCCTTAGAACATGGACTTGTTTTACTTTCTTGTGGTGTTTACGGAAACGTAATTCGAATTTTAGTTCCCATCACAGCAGAGGAATCAGTCGTGAAAGAAGGTCTAAACATCATAGCAAAATCATTAAAGGAAATCTAACCCAGGTATGAAACAGTATAAACTTTGGATTGATGGGAAATGGGCAAACTCTACTGGCGGAAAACCAATGGATATCGAAGATCCTGCCACTGGAAAAAAAATAGCAACTGTAATTGATGCAAGTGTGTCCGATGTAGACAAAGCAGTTAAGGCCGCACACAAAGCCTTTTATGACGGCAGATGGTCTGGACTGACACCAAGTGAACGTTCCAAGGCAATTTGGAAATTGGCAGACCTTTTGGAAGAAAAAACAAAAGAGTTTGCAAAATGGGAATCTCTCAACGCTGGAAAACCATACAAAAACTTAAGTTTGGCGGGAGACATTCCTTTTGCCATTGATAACATTCGTTTTTTTGCAACCGCTGCACGTGATGTTCATGGAAGCCGTGCTAATGAATACCAACCTGGTTATACATCCATTTTACGTAGAGAACCAGTAGGTGTTGTCGGCCAAATTGCTCCTTGGAACTACCCACTCCTTATGGCTGTTTGGAAGTTTGGCCCAGCACTTGCCGCAGGTTGTACCCTCATCTTAAAACCGGCACCAGGAACTCCGATCACAACACTTATGTTAGCTGAACTAACCAAAAAAGCAGGGATTCCTGATGGTGTATTCAACGTAGTAACAGGTGGTAATGCCACTGGCCAAGCCATCGTGGACCACCCACTTGTTCGTATGGTATCTCTTACAGGTTCCACAGGCACTGGGAAAAACATCATGAAGTCTGCTTCGGATTCCTTAAAACGAGTGCACTTAGAACTCGGGGGAAAAGCACCACTAGTTGTGTTTGATGATGTTGATGTCAATTTGTTTGCCGCAAAAGCAACGTTTGGTGCAACTTGTAACTCTGGCCAAGACTGCACTGCCGCTACAAGGATCCTTGTTCCCAAAACACTCCAAAAAAAGATCACGGATGCGGTAGTGGAAACTATGAAAGCAGTGAAAGTGGGTGATCCCTTCAACGACAAAACAGAAATGGGACCACTCATTTCAGCCATTCATAGAGAACGTGTGATGGGATTTATGGACAGGGCCAAAAAACAAGGTGCTAAAATCCTCACGGGTGGCGGAATTCCAAAAGGATTAGACAAAGGATACTTTTTTGAGCCAACAGTTGTAACAGATGTGAAACAAAACTTTGATATCGTACAAAATGAAATTTTTGGACCAGTCCTCACCATCCAATCTTATGACAAAGAAGAAGAAGCAATCAAACTTGCCAATGATGTCAATTATGGTCTTGCTTCTTCCATTTGGACAAAAGATGTAGCGCGTGCTATGCGAGTTGCAAAACAATTAGAGTTTGGAACGGTATGGGTGAATGATCACCTACCGCTTGCATCCGAAACTCCTCATGGTGGTTTCAAACAATCAGGATTTGGTAAAGATCTATCGATTGAATCGGTAGGTGATTACCTCATCACAAAACATGTGATGGTAGGAGGAGTCTAAAAACTCTATCCAAATTTCCATTCTTTGGATGTCTAATACGTCATGGCATCCAAAGAAAATCCTATAGTCACTTTTTTCCAATGGTTAACTCCCCGATTCCACCTCCTCGATGACTTAGACAAACCAGGTACAATCGAATCCATCCAAAAAGGTGCGGAACTTGTTGGTTCTAATCTTTGGACACTCATCTTTGCGATTCTCATTGCAAGTATAGGACTCAATGTGAATTCCACAGCGGTAATCATTGGAGCTATGCTCATCTCCCCTCTGATGGGTCCAATTGTTGGGGTTGGATTTGCAGCAGCGACAAATGACTTCAACCAATTGAAACGGTTTTTACGAACCCTTACCATTGCAACGATTGTGAGTATCATCACTTCCTTTATCTATTTTTCTCTATCTCCGATTAGCGAAGCACAGTCGGAACTCTTAGCACGCACAACGCCAACGATATATGATGCACTCATTGCTCTCTTTGGTGGTGCCACAGGGATAATTGCGAATACGAGAAAAGAAAAAGGAACTGCAATCGCTGGAGTTGCGATTGCCACTGCCCTCATGCCACCTCTGTGTACTGCAGGATTTGGACTTTCTCAAGGAAATTGGTACTATTTTTTTGGAGCCATTTATTTATACCTCATCAATTCTATCTTCATTGCAATCGCTACCTTCATATTCGTTCGTTACATGGAATTTCCAAAAGTGGATTGGGGTTTGTACAAAGAAAAAGAAACCAAGGTGAAAGTTTATTTATCAGTATTTGCCTTTATTGTCATCATCTCTTCTGTATTGACTGCTTACCAAATTGTTCGTTCCTCGTTTTTTAAAGGTAAGGCTGAAGAATTCATTCGTAGAGAAATCATTACAAATGGAAGAAGGGTTTTGGAAAAGAACATTGTGTACGGGAATCAATCCAAAATTGAAATCACACTGCTCGGTTCTAAAATTGACCAATCCCAAGAAGACGAGCTCAAAAACAAATTAAAATACTATTCCCTAGAAGGAACAGAACTTGTATTACTGCAAGATCTTTCGACAACAGGATTGGATAAATTAAAATTCGAAATCCTTTCCGAGATTTACCAAAACCAAATGGACATTGGCAATGTAAATACTGAGAAAATTGCAAAGGAATTAAAAATATTTTTCCCAAATTTGCTTACGGCAAGTTTTGCCAAAACAAAAAAGTTTGATATGAATGAGAACGTTTATAAAGACACAAATCTATTTGATTCCGAATGGAAAAAACTCCCAACCAAGGACGAACTCGAAAAACTAGAAGCCTATATCCGATTGCGTTCTGGAGAAAAAGAAATGGAATTGATTACAAGACTTAAGATTGAGAAGTAAAACTTGGAACTACGGAAAAAACAGGCATCTCAAATTGTTACTTGGATTAGGTGAGTGCAGCTTGTTTTAAAAATTCTTTAAATGTATCAATTTCCTTGGTAAAAAAGACAGGCCTTGGTGATTTAGATTCTTTTAATATAAAAACAATCCCTTGGTTGTGTAAGACCACTTGGTCAAGTTCTTCAGGAGTGTACGTATACGTTACGTTCCCTGAGTGGAATAAAAACTTACCGTTTTCTTCTCTTAAATTTCCATTTCCCACTCGTTTGAAATTGCGAAGTCCATCTTCCATCACATCCAAATCAATTGAATCCTCACCGAACGACAGTTTCCCAGAATGATCCAAATACAATGTACCTTCAATCTCAAAAAGACTCTCTTTTGAAGGAATGGGCTCTGATTCTAAGTTTCCTAATTCGTTTGGCCGAAGAACCTCTGATTTTTCTACAACAGATGGAGTGTGTTCTTCCTTTTTTGAAAAAGAAAGATGACGGTCTTCCAAAATCGTACGTTCTCTTCGGATTCGTTCATCAAGTTCCGGTGGGACTTGTGGCCTTTCTGGCATCCGAAATTGCCCTTGGTTTAGGGGTTTTCGAGGTTGGTAGGTTGTTTGTTTCGATTTCCCAGGAGACAGGGCTACGTAAATAAAGCACAGAACTCCCACGAGAATCATTGCGAATGCGGCAAACAACATACTACCTATATTATCTTGCCAAAGTACAAATCCCTTGATTACATTTTTTCTTTACAAGGGTTTTAGAAACGGAAACCTTTCCTTTATGTTCGAAGATGAACCCTCTACTCTCAAAGAAAAAATTTATCGTACCATCATTGCTCTCTTTTTATTCGTCTTGGTAGGAACTCTTATCATCACTTTTTTACCAGGTGATGCAGAACAAAGCCTCATCGGAGCCATAACAGGTCAAAATTCCACAAAAGCTGGCTCAATTGCAGGACGTAGTATCCCTGTGGACTATTTCAATGCTGCAAAACGTGATTGTTATTACCGTTACCAACAGTACGGAAGAGAAACCGCTCAAAATCCGGAACTTCTCAATTCCTGTGCCTATTCCACTGTGCGAGAAATTTACATTGCCAATGACATCGCATCAGCAGTTGGGTTCCAAGTTTCAGAAATCAGCATCAAACGAGAAATGTCCAAACAAGCCCGAGAAATCCATAAAGAATCGGTAAGCCAGGCAGGTTACGGAGAAGAGGATTCTCGCTCTCTCACTGAAATTTACCAACAGATTTACCGTTCCGCACCCATGAACTACCGAATTGATTCGGCAACTGGGTTTGCTTTGTTTCCTAATTTTTTAGACCAACCTCTCACTCCTTCCGAAAACGAAGCGGAGATTGAAAGTGAAGCCAAACGTGCGAAAATTTCATTCCGTTTGGTAGCAATTTCTGAAGTCAATTTACTCAATGCTGTTGAGTCCAAAATCAACATCACTGATGCTGAATTACAAAAGGAATATGAGAAAGAAAAAAAAGAAGGTACTCTTTCCAAAGACCCTTCTGGGAATTTTGTTAGCTTCGAAGTGAGAAAACCACTCCTCCTTTCCAAACTCAAATTTGACCGCAAACGGAAAGAAGCGGAAGTATGGAAAACCCGTATCAGTCAAAAAATTTCTGAACCAAATGCGCTGGATGCCATTGCGAGTGAATCAGGCCAACCCATCGAAACAGTGACGGCAGTATCTTTGTCGGATTTAAAACTCGTCACATCGAACCGTGGGAACAGTTACCGATTGGCAAACTCAAGCAAATTTTGGGAGTCTCTAGCAAACGACCCATTTAGCAAGAAGACAGTTGTGGGACCTTTTTCTGACAATGACAAACAAGTGTATGTGGAATTTAGTGCCTTAACCTACGGACAACCCACAGCTACGCCAGCAAAAGACCAAGCGACAGATTTTTTGAAACAAAGACAACTTCTAAGCTTTTTTCTTGAAATAAACCAGTCCTTAGCAGCAGAATACAACGTAGAGAAAAAAGGCCTTCTCTCTTTAGAATAATGCAAATCAAAGCCGACTTCATCAACCCTTTCCTGGAAGCAGCCACCATCGTATTCCGCGATGTTTTACAACAGGACCTAATCCGTGGAAAAATTGGGATCAAAGATTCCCCAGCTCCGAGCCATGAAATCGCCATAGTGATTGGAGTTGTTGGATCCTTCAGTGGTGAAGTCGTTTACAGTATGAATTATGATGCGGCTTATAAAATTTCACGCAAACTCGTGCCAGGTTTGTCAGATGAAGATGTAAAAAACGAATACAAAGACATCCTCGGTGAGATTGCGAACATGACAACAGGGAATGCGATGAACATCTTTACTTCTGCTGGTCAATCGGTGGAGATCACAACACCAAATATCCAAGAAACACAAAGTACATCTGTTCGATTCAACAAAAAGCCCACTCTTTCCATCAACTTATACTCCAAGTTTGGAAGGATCGAAGTAAACGTTGCCATCGCATGATGGCAAAACATCTCTAATTTTCTTTAAATTAAGTCACTCTGATTAAATAGAAGAACCAAGGACTCGCAGTCTTTCTCGGGTTTCCTTTCGAAAGTCATAACCAGGTTTTGGATTTTTCCCTTCGATCCCATTTAAATACAATTGGTAGTATTTTAAGGAACGTTCCAAATCTCTTTCTTCCCAACTACTCTCGTAAATTTTACCCAAATAATAATGTGATGGCAGAAATTCTTCAGACTCTTTGAAGTTTTTGATCACATTCACCAATTGATGGGCAGCTGATCGAAATTCTTTTTTACGAATTAGTAAAATCGCCATCGCATAATGTGCCCTAGGTGTGAGTTCTGGGTGTTTTGGAAAATCAGTCACCAACTTCAAATATTCTTTGTAAGCTTTTTCTTCGGATTCTGGATTTCCAATTCGATCCAAAGATCTGGCTAACTCAAATTGAGTTTTAATTTTTAAATCGGGATCTTCTTGTTTTTCGACTAAAGTGGAAGATTCTTTATCTTTTCCATCTAACCCAAATAAGTTGGTATTCTCAGTGCGAGAGTATTTTGCAGAATCACCTTCTTTATTATAAGAATCAGCGAATTCTTGTTCTGCTGATTTTTTCTGATCTCTGGAAAGGTATGCCTTCCCTTTTTGATACGAAGCTTTGGAAGGATCGATCACTTCTTTCTTTTTTTTCTTTTTGTCTGAAACCTTAGTATTTTGAATTGGTCCAGATGTTGGTAAGGAAGTGTCTATGGAAACTTGGTCTTTGGGATTGGAAAGAACCACACCCGTATTTGTGGGAGTTTGTGTATTGTTTCCATTTTGCTCAGATGGAGTCAGAGAATCTTTTGATTTTGTCTGAAGGCTAACAGTAGCTGGTACCGTATTTCCTTCTATAACACTAGGATTTGTTTCTTTCCAAGTTTCAGGGAAAGGTAAAAAGATCTCAGGCGTTTCTGCCGTGATTGTTTGAAAAAAACAAAGAGGATAAAGGAAGAATGGTATGGTCAAAACAAACCATCGTTTTGCAATCCAGTCAAAAGTTTTGGTGAGATGATTCATCGGAGGTCTTTTGGAATCCGTTCTAAACTTCTTGGTTTTCCCAAACCTTCTTTTGATTCAGGTGGTTTTGGGAGTTTCAAAGTTTCTAAATTTTTCTCTTCGTTTTTTTCCTTCACTTTTTTTTCCAATTCAGAAACACGAGTTAACATTTTTTGCATCCGAACTTCATCATCAGAGCCTTGCGATGGTTCCATCGTATCTTTTGGAGATACGGGTTGTACATCAATAGGCGAAGGGATTAAACCATCACCTGACGGAGTATAAATGGGAGGGACTGATGTATCTTCCGATTTTCGATTTCGAAAATCATATTCTTTGCCAAGGAATTCTTGTTCTTCGGGAATGGTATCGTGTGTGTATCCATTTGATTCTCTTTCACTGAGAAAATCAAATTGCATCCGGCGATTGGATTCATATTTTAAATCTTCAGGGTCAGACATACGAACATCTTTCCGTTTGCGATTGTAATCCCTTTCAATTTCCATGATGAACAAACTGCGAGTGTCTTGTGCTAACTGTTGTCCTTGTGGTTTGGCATTTTCCCATCCGTGGGACCATCCAATGTAAATCGCCATGATCAGAAAAAAAACAAAAAGAGCAATGGCGATTTTTTTGAGTAAATCTTGGACTTGCGGGGGGATTTTATCCACTAGGCCATCGACAGCCCCCATCATTTTTTGTGTGTCTACATTGACTTTGGGTATATTGATATTCTTGATGTCCACAAATTCACTCTTCCAATATTTTAAAAACTACCCGTCGGTTTACCGCTCGGCCTTCTTCCGTTGTATTGTCTGCTATGGGGGCACTCGGCCCGAGACCAACCACAGAAATCCGCGCTTCTTCTATTTTATGTTTAGACTTCAAATAAACTGCAACTGAATTTGCACGTTCCATGGATAACTTTTGGTTAGCGACTTTTGTACCAACATTATCCGTATGGCCTTCGATGAGTACCTTTAAATTGGAAGTTTTTTTCAATATTCCTGCCAATCTGTCAAGTTCGGGTTCGGACTCTTTGGCGAAGTCAGCAGAACGAAAGGCAAAAAACAAATTGTTCATCACAATTTGATTTCCCTTCCTTAGTTTCGGTAAAACAAGTAGTACGGTTTTTTCCTTATCTTCCTTTTCTTTTCCCACCAAATTTAGGTTTTGTGAAACAGGTAAATAACCTTCTTTTTCACCGTAAAATCCATAATTTTCATCATAAGGTAAAATCAGACTAAACTCTCCAGTTGTTGGATCGCTGATGGTGGAACCAATGGTTTTTTTCTTTAAAAGTGATTCGTATTGGACAAATGCAGAAAGTGGTTTTCCCTCTTCATCAACAACTTTCCCTTTGATCACCATAACAGGATCTGGTTGGAAATGTTGTGGGATTGCTGCCATAAACAACTCACCTTCTCTAGAAACATAGGCCCAGTTCCCAACAGCTGGGATACTAAAAAAGTTAACACCTCTTAGGTTAGGTGACAATTCCTGTGGTTCTGACCATGATGTCCAAGAATCACCATTTCTCCTTGCTATAAAAATGGAAATCCCTTCTTTTCTTCCGGAGGACGAGAAATACAATGTACGATCATCGGGTGCAAGAAAAGGAGCCATTTCCTCTTCTCCCGTATTCAATGTACTTCCTAAATTCATTCCTTCTTCAAAAATTCCCGCTTCATTTTGTAAACTTACATATAAATCGAGTTTACCATAATTTTTCTTTTGTTGTGCAGAATAAATTACAGTCCTTCCACTAGATGACAATGCTGATCCACCAAATACTTGTTGGTTGGGATTATCTGCCTTTTTATACCAATTATAAAAACTTGGGAAATGAATTGGACTTGGTAAAGACCAACCTGTTTCCGTTTTACGTGTTTTATACAAGGGAGCTCTATTTTGGATTTTTTCGGAACGTTCTTTGTATTCGTTTTCTAATTTAGTGAGTACAATATGAAATTCTTTGGCATTGGCTGCTTCTCTTGTTGCTAGTTGTGATTTTTGGGTCATCTCACGTTTGAGCTGATCGAGTAACTCATCTTCACCAAAGTTTCCAAACACAAAAAGTTCATTCCCACCTGGCAATGCGGAAATCACAGCAGAAGGATAACGGTTGTTTAATGGTGATGGCAATTGTTCTCCTGCCATCCAAAACCCAAATTGGTCTCGTTTCGATGCCCAAATTTTCTGAGTGGACCTTCCCCCTTCCCTCACAAGGGCAGTCCAAAATAGAATTTTCCCATCAGAAGTACATTGAGGATTAAAGGAGAACAAACCTTGTGTGACATACCTAGGGATTTTTTTTAAGGTCCAATCAGGAGTTTTTCCCGTTTCAAATGGTTCTATTTCATAACGAATGGGAGAACATCCGTCCCCTTGTACATCGCATAACATCCGTACCTTTTTCCCACTCAAATAAGCGAGTTCTTCTTGTAAGGTTGAACCTGTGATACGGAATACTTGTTTTTCTGTTCGCAAAAGATGGCCAGTATTGATGAGGTCTCCCTCCAAAACCTGGATTCCATTTTTTATACTTTGCGAACTGGTGAGTCCGCTCCCAAAAAGGAAGAGAATGATGAGTAGAATCCGTGCCATACCATACGAAATGTCGGTTGAAACCTCTGATTCCCTTAGAAAATTGACCTATGATCCAAGCTAGCGGCATTACAGTCTCCTTCGGGAAAAAACCCCTTTTTGAAAACGTTTCCATTAAATTCAAACCGGAGTGCCGTTATGGGCTGATTGGAGCCAATGGTTCGGGAAAATCGACCTTTATGAAGGTTCTTGCGGGCATTCTACAACCCTCTGCAGGCACTGTGGTCCTCGACAAGGACGTAAAAGTGGGGTATTTGAAGCAGGACCACTATGAATACGAAAATGAGACCGTACTTGGCACTGTTTTACGAGGGAATCCTGAACTTTGGAACCTAATGGCAGAACGAGACGCCATTTATGCCAAAGAGGACATGACAGACGAAGAAGGGATCCGGATCTCCGAAATTGAAGAATTATTTGCTGATATGGGTGGGTACGAAGCCGAATCGGTTGCTGGGGAACTTTTGGAAGGTCTTGGAATCCCTACCACCGCTCACAACCGTCCACTTAACTTTTTAACAGGTGGATTCAAATTACGAGTTCTCCTTGCCCAAGTATTATTTTTAAAACCAGATGTCCTTCTCCTAGACGAACCAACAAACCACTTAGATATCAAAACCATCCATTGGTTAGAAGAACTTCTCATCAATTATGAAGGTGTGGTCATTGTGATTTCCCACGACCGTCACTTTATCAACTCCGTTGCCACGCATATCGCTGACCTTGACTATAATACCATTCGAGTTTTCCCAGGAAACTACGATGACTTTATGATCGCTGCTGAACAAACCCGCGAACAACTTGTAAGTGATAGCAAACGAGCAAAAGAAAAAATTGCCGATTTACAGGAGTTTGTTTCTAGATTCTCCGCAAACGCTAGTAAATCAAAACAAGCTACCTCTCGCCAAAAGATGATCGAAAAAATCAAAGCAGATATGGTAGAAGTAAAACCTTCTTCAAGAGTTGCACCTTACATCCGTTTCAAAGCAAAACGTGTGTTAGGAAAAGATGTATTTGAAGCAATCAATATCTCTAAATCATACGATGGAAAACCTGTGATCAAGGACTTTAGTATTTCCATTACGAAAGGTGAGAAGGTAGGAATTGTTGGAACAAACGGTGTTGGTAAAACGACTCTCCTTAAAATGTTATTAAAAAAGTTGGAACCAGATTCTGGTCAAGTGAAATGGGGTGACTCTGTCGAAACATCATTTTTCCCACAAGACCATAGAGAAGCAATGGAACCAGATGCAGATACTCTCGTCGAATGGTTACTTCGTAACTCTCCTCAAGGCACAGAAGTGCAAGAGATACGTGCGATTTTGGGTAGGATGCTTTTTTCAGGTGATATGGCAAACAAATCCACTACTGTGTTATCGGGTGGTGAAAAATCTCGAATGATCATTGGAAAAATGATCTTAGCTTGTGACAACGTCATTGCACTTGACGAACCAACAAACCACTTGGACTTAGAAACGATCGAAGCATTGAACTACGCCTTGTCATTGTTTGATGGAACAGTGATATTAGTTTCACATGATAGGGAGTTTATTTCCTCACTTTGTACTAGAATTATTGAAGTAACTCCAGAAGGAATCAATGATTTCAAAGGAAATTACGAAGAATTTTTGGAACGAGAAGGAAACGATTTTTACAAACGACTTACTGGTGGAGCAATCCTTACCACTTAAAATTGGTAATTTAAGGAGAGATTTGCAGATTGCATCTCTCTCCCTGCCATGAGTTCAGTTGTCACACTAAAACTTCCCTGTCCGAAACGTAAGCCCAAACTTCCATATCCAAAACTGGAAACATGATCATAACGAGTTGCAAGTCGAATCCCGATAGCGCTTGGATAAGTCGAAAAATCATCGGGATTTGCTCGAGTTGAAATCAGTGCATACCGACTCACTTGAATCGAAGTATAACCTTCATTGTATACGCATCCAATACCAGGTGTGATTGATAAAATTCCAATGGTCCAATTGTATTTCACATCAAAAGAAAAGGAAGAGATCCTTGATTGGTAATACAAATCATTGATTCCCAACCACCTTCGTTTTTCTCCGTCGATTCGAAACTGCGTGGTCCTACGATCGTATGAACTTAAGTATAGGTCTTGGTTCGTTTGAAAAAAACCAAATCCAAAAGAAAAACCAGAAGATTCTGGGAAATAGCGGAACAAAATCCCATAATTTTGTATCTTGCCCCTAACGTCCGTATTACGAATTTTTACAAATGGAATATTTGCCTCTGTAAATTCATAAGGAAAAAAATGGGTAGTGACATTCCAACGACTGGCATAAGGAGTTTGGAAGATTTGGCTAAGGTTGGCAGTAAAATTGATAGAAGGAGACGCAGCGACACCTTCTTTTGGCAAATTTCTAAGTTCAGAATTTTCATAATAAAAATCTCGTGCCTTTGCCTGTCCCCTTGCGATCGTATACCCCAAACCCAATCGATAGGAAGGAACATTTTGGCCACCTGATTGGTTTGCATTCAGATTTTGTAGTACTGCATTTTCTCCCATGGACCGAAGAAAACCATTCGTATAAATGCGATCCAAAACAGGTCCTGCAAAATTCCCGAGCAGTTGGTATTCAGAAGGAATGTTCGAACATTCAACTCCTCCGCAAATGACTTGTGCTTCTAATGGAAAACCTAATCCCAAAAATGTTGGAACGAAGAAAAATACAGTGAAATATTGAAAGGTGGTGCGAATCATCGAGAGTTTCATACTTCAACATTTTGAATCAAAAGGGAAATTGGTTTCATGAAGATACTACGGAATCCATTCGGAATCAAAAGTTAAGTAAATTTGACCTAACTTAACATAACTTCCGTTACTGGATATTTTGAAACCATTCCAAAAATAGTTCCATCGCTATTTTTCGGTGTGATACTTTGTTTTTTTCTTCTTCTGGGACTTCTGAAAACCGTTTTCCGAAATTCGGATAATAAAAAATGGGATCATAACCAAATCCATACGGTCCAATTTCATCATAATCAGAGGTGATGACCCCTTCTACCTTTCCTTCAAAGGAAATTTGGTGAATCGCATCTACATAACTCACAACACAGCTGTAATGTGCTTTTCGATTCGGATTCTCTCCTAATTTTTTGAGTAAATAAAGAGCACGTTCTTTATCGGAAAGACCTGGTCCACCAAATCGAGCGGAATACACTCCTGGTTCTCCACCTAGAGCATCCACACAGATCCCAGAATCATCAGCAAATGAAGGAAGACCTGTTAGGCGAAAGAGTTCTTTTGATTTGATAAATGAATTTCCCACAAACGTGGATTCCGATTCTTCTGGATTGAAACTAATCCCTAAAGTTTTTGGTGTGACCACCTCATAACCCAAAGGAGAGAGTAACATTTGCATTTCTTTACGTTTGTGATCACTTCCAGATGCAAATGCTAATGTCTTTTTTGTCAGTGTGAATCTTCCTCGTCTAACTGGAAACCTTCCATCGCAGAAGCCAAGTCAGGAAAAATTTCAAAAACTTTATCTAACATTGTAATTTCAAATAATTGGATTAAATCTTCATCAACCACAATCACCTTGATATCCCCATTCAAAGGCTTTAACTTGCGTTTTGTGGCGACAAAAATCCCTAAAGCAGTTGAACAAATATGATGAACTTTCGTTAAATCTAGAATGATTTTTTTAACAGAACCTTGAGTGAGTTTTGACAATTCTTTTTCAATTTCGTCGGAATCCACTTTCAAAATGGCTCCAGAAAATTTGATAATCCTTATGTCATCCTTGACTTGAACATCCATTCGATTCAATCACCCCACTTAACAAGAAAACTACGCAAGTTACCTTCCTTACTCCTCTCAGTTTGTACAACCGAGCGATTTCATTCAGTGAGGCACCTGTCGTAAATATATCATCTACGAGTAGAACATGAAGTCCTTCTATGATTCTATCACTTTTTGTGAATGCAAATGCCTTTTTTGCATGAAAAAATCGGTCTTCAAACCGTTTCTCTGACTGTTTGTCCTTTGAAACCTTACGAAGACTCGTATCTTCCCGTATATTCAGACATCGTAAAAGCCGATTTCGTAAGGACCAAGCCACATGGTACGGTTTTGGCCCTGGTTTGGGTTTGGAAGGAACCATCACAAAACAATCGGGTGGGTCAAGTTTCCAAAGTTTTGCCAACTCTCTCCATCCTAAACAGAAGTAGTTGGAGATTTGTTTTTCATTTTGGAATTTTAAAGAAAGGAAAAGATCTTTGGCGATGAGGTCTCTCTTTTGCAAAGAGTAAGCTTCCTCATAAAATACGAAACGATCCACTGGATTCGGAATGGGGAAAGGTGCATTCCAAACACGTTGCGAGCGGAGACAAAATTTTGTGCAAACTTTGCACAAACCCAAAATGTCTGCGAATGAATCGTGATGTCCACAGCGGATACAATACTTTGGAAATAAAAATGACAGTAGTGAAAAAAAAACCCCTCTCATATGGAAAGGGGTTTTTTTGGTAAGAGTTTGGTCTTACTTTTTTAGAAATTACTTAGCAGGAGTTGTCGCTTGCGGAGCAGGTGCCGCTTCTACTTTTGGCTCATCACTTGCTTTTTGGATTGTTGAAGTTGGAGGAGTTAGGTCAACAGTAAGTTTCACTTCGACTACATCCGATTGGTTTCCAACGTTATCAACAGCCATAGCTTTGATCACATGATCCCCTTGAGTTTCAATTGCAATTGCTTCTACATATGGTTTGAATTCTTCTTCGTCAACTTTAACTAAGATTTTTTTCACACCAGATTCTTTATCAGTTGCATTCACATAGAATACGTTTCCTTTTCTTTGGAAATTTTTTCCATTGATGTCCACTAAAGGAAAAGAAGGAACAATTTCAATTGTAGGTTTTACATCGTCAACAGTGATGATCATAGAAGACTCTGGAGAAGAGTTTCCAGATTTATCAGTTGCAGAATACTTAATTGTATTTGCGCCACCAACTTCTAATTTGATTGGATCAGCATAAACTTTAGAAGCTTCTTGGTTGATGCTAAATTGAACTTTTTCTACACCTGTTTGGCGATCTTCCGCAACAATTGTGTATGTATTGTTTTTAGAAGCAAAAGGAACTCCGTCTAAAACAAACAATTGTTCTTGTGGAACAAGGCTCACACGTGGAGCAGTATTGTCTACATTGACAACAAGGATTTTTGGAGTTTCTGTGTTTCCAACTTTATCAACAGAACGGTAATAAATTTCAGTTAGTCCTTCTTCCGAAATACGAATTGGTTGAGTGAATCTTCGATACTCACCATTTTTTGGTTTCCATTCGATGAAATCGATCATAGAAGAATCATCTTTTGCGTCTAAGGAGAAAGAAGTTTTGCTAGTGATAAAAAGAGCGGGTGCATCACTTGTAGAAGCTCCAGCTTCTTTTTTGTCTCCCAAAATGTCTTTTACAGTTGTCTCAACTTTGTTCACACCATCTTTGGCTTGTGTAGACGTGGATTCAGTTTTTTGAATTGCCTTGTCTTTGGTGGAAGTAGTGGCTTTTGGGTCAGCAACCTGTGCTGAGATTTGGCCTGCGAAAAAAATTGTCAAAACGGCCAAAAGGTATTTGTGCGCCTGCATTAGTATATGTCTCCTTTTTACAGATAAAACATATATATCCTCTTTGTAAGGAAATATTGTCAACATGATTGCTTTAAGAAACACCATAATCCTAACACTTTTTCTCACTTCTCCATTCCATTCCGAAATCTACGGAGAGAGTGGCATTTGGAGGGAAATCCTTCTCGAAAATTTTGAACTCTCGAATTTCAATGCGAGTCACCTGCGCACAAAATTAGAAAAAGGTACGAAACTCCCCGAAATCTCCTTATCAAACAATTTTACAGCACCCATCCCAGGTTCCAAACAAGCTCTAGTGCTTCGGATTCCAAAAGATGCCAATTTACCGTTTTCATTGTACTTTCCGAAACCCATTGAGGTAAATGCCTTCATTAAAGAAATATCCATTCCCATATACTCTTCTTTATCCAGCGGGAACCTAACATTGATCATAGAAACTCAAGATGCAGAAGTGAGACAATTAAACTTAACTTCTCTCAACTATCGTGGTTGGAAAACCATCACGGTTTCCATTTCAAAAAATTTTGACCAAAACGATCGAGTTTTTTTACAAAAAAGTTCCATTCGTATTTTAGGATTCTTTTATTTACCGTATGAAAACAACGATCCTAATCAGGAAGTACTCATCGCGATAGATGATATAACTGCCATTGTGCGAGATAAGTATAGACCTCTCCGAAACAAAGAAATCTTGTTAGAGGATTGAGTTTTTATGGTTTTTTCCAGGATTTCTCCTCGGAAGTCTCTGAAAAAAACTCTTTTCTTCCCAACCTAGTAACCAATCCTGATCCTAAATGGAAATGGAACTCTCCTTAGAACAATACGAAACCCTGCTAAAATTAGTATATATGGGAGATTGGGTCATTTCCACATTACAAGCCAAAGACAGATCGGATGATGAACCCGATTCTGACTCTCGATTTGCAGACGTTGTGCGCCATGTTTTCTCACAGGCAGAACATGCAGGTTTAGGTAATATTGTCCAAATCGACCAAAACAATGGAGAACCATACCTTACTCGTGAATTTGAGGAAGAAAGTGGTCTTGTTGATATTTTGGAAGACTATGAAGACGAAGTATTTTGGCAAGCTCTCATAGAACGTTTGGCACACCGTGATTTCCTCCGCCATTACGGCGAAACTGCCATTTCCCAAATGGCCATTGAAGAACGAATCGAAAAAGAAACTCCTTTTCATGACAAATGGGCAACTGAATTCCATGAAAATGGATTAGAAAATATTAAAACTTAAAAAAACCAAACACTCCAAACAAACTATTTGTTTTTAGGCCAAAGAAGTCGATCTTCCCTTAGTTTTTTCTTCGACATCGCATCATCAAGTCTTGTTCTCAAAGCATATTCGATTTGGTTTTTTGATTGTTGCGATAATCCATTCGCATCAGTTGGATCGCCAACATCACGTAACAACAGTTGAATGGTATCAAAAGTTTCCTGATTTAAAAAATCTCCATTTTTTGGAATTTTTGGGATTTGGTACCAAAGTTTCAGAGCATCTGATTGGAGTTTGGAATCTTGTTTCCATTGCCCATGTTCCCAAAGGATTTTTGCCTTCTCAAACAATCCATCCTTTGTTCTGTAAAATTTTGGTGTGTGAGTGAGAAGAGTATCAAGGATATCGATTCTTTTTTTCACATAAGCTTCTTCGGCATCCATTACATTCAGAATCTTTTTTTCTTTCAAAAGATTTTTGTATTTTGCTTCGACTTGCCGGAGAGTTTCATACCGAAGAGTTTGTTTTTGTTCGGGTGAAGAATTTTTTAGATAATCTTTCACTCGAAAATATTGTTCGAGAGCTTTTCCCTGGATATAATAGATATTTTCAATCGTGAATAAAATTTCAGTTCCAGTATTGGTTCCCAATTGAGCTGACAAAGCCGCCATCATTTGTCTCAAAAAATCTTCTTTATTAAGATTTTCTTGGAAGTAATCGATAGCAAAATAACTCATATCGTTACTAAAAGGGTATGCTAACCTTTGTAAGTTTTCGTAATACAAATCTCTTACAAATAAATTCAAATCTCCTTTATTGGGATCATATCCCATAAACCTTGTAATAAATTCATCCAGTTGTTTTTCTTTTTTTTGTTTTAATGTCCGATCTAAGTATTTGTTTCGATCCTCTTTTGGCATCGATAAAGGAGATTTTGGTGGAAGTTCTCCTTCTTTTGATAATTTCATTGTAATTGGTGATGTTGATTCCTCACCTTTTCGGAATTCTTCTATGATACGGTTTCTTTCTTTGTGTAAGTATAAATTGTCTTCAGCGGAATCAATATCCACTTTAAATGGATCTCTGATATTTTTTAAAGTGGGAAGAACATCTTTAACAATAATGTCTTCAAAATCTCGATGTCTTTTGATATAAGAATCAGCAACTCCTAAGTTTTCATTAATTTGATCATAATCATTTCGGAATTGTTTTCTTAAGTTTGAAGTTCCTTCTAAATTTTGAACTAAATCTTCCCACTGGCTTCCCTTATATTTCCCTTTAGAAAAACCTTCTTTGCCTTCTCCCTCACCTTCCTCTTGACCCTCACCAGGCTCTTCATTTGATTCAGAATTTCCTGATTCACCCATATTTTTACCAAAACTCATCTCAAAGGAGAGTTCTTTCTCATCTTCGGTGGCATAAATCCATGCTGGCCCACAAAGAGTTTTTTGGTAAATGGAGTCTGAATGATTAAAGGAATATATAATAAATGTTATGTGAGAGACAACGGAAATATAGAATGCTATGTAAAAACGATTCTCAAATAAAACATTACGAATTCCTTTTAGCATAAACAAAAAACACAAGTCCTACGATTCCCATAAACAAATAAGACAATAAGTTTCCATAAAGTCGATAAAATGTCATTTCACCTGGGATAACAGAAACCTTCTTTCGGATGGTTGCCGTAGTTTCAATTGGTGTAAAATCGTTATCAATATTACGACCTAAATGATCTGTAAAAACAGAAGTTCCTGAATTTGTAGAACGAACGATCCATTTTCGAAATTCAATCGCACGCAAACGACCCAAAGTATGGTGTTGGTAGGATTCAACTGAATTTCCATACCACTTATCATTGGTTACATTTACAATAAAATCTGGATCTCCCTCAAATTTACGCACAAACTCCGAGATGATCACTTCATAACAAATCAAAGGTAAAAAAGACCCAATTGTATTTTCTTCAATTTGATTTGCACGGTAATGTTCTCTTACCGAATCTGGACTCATCCCAAATGTATCTTCCCAATGTAATTCTTTCGTTACCTTCGATGGAGTTTTACGACGTTCATAATAAGGGATAAGATCCAATTTTGTTCCAGGTGCAAACTGACCCGTTTGTCCAGACAAAGCATACATCCATTCAAATGGCATGTATTCTCCAAATATGAGTAAAAATACTTTTTGATAACTGTTTTTCCTTTCCCCATTTGGATTCATGAGTACTGACGAATTGTAAGTACGAATCTCACTGCGGACGATCCGCGAAGACCCATTTCCTCCAGGAATGTCTGCATCCAATTCATTAAAAAACAAATTGGCTCCATGTCTCAAACTGATGATGGCCATTAGAGACTCAAATTGGTGCCAATAGATGCGTATTGTCCTTGTTACTTCTGAATCATGAGTGGTAAAAAATGGAACCCCAGATTCTGGCAATACTACCAAATCCACAGGTTTCTCTTTTAATTCAGATTCCACCATACGGTCGATGCGAGTCATTAAATTTCGAATTTCTTCTGCAGGGTTTCTACCATCTCGAAACTCTAATGGAGCATTCGGTTGGACAATGAGAACCTCACGTTCTGCGATTGGTTTGATATTTTCCCATTTATGGAACAAATAAAGACCATTCCCAAAAAATAAAACCAAAACAACCAAAAGAGAAACTAGACCCACCAACATTTGTTTGGCGATTTTTTGGTGTTTTGTGATCACTGATCGAACCAAAGAAAGAAAATGGAGGATTTTTTTTGGATTTTTAAGATAAAACAAATAATAAGAAACAAAAAATAAAAAAGCAGATAATCCATAGGCGCTCGTATACTCTGCGTTTTGTGCTAAAATTTGATTTTCAGCCACTACGTTGCCGAAGTACCAAGGGAAAACTTGAGGCGTAAAAAATTCAGCAAACAGTATCGAAAACGATGCAATCAATGGAAAAAATTTCCCCACTTTTTTTACCAAAAAAGAGAAAAGAAGTAAGTATACTGGAAATTTGAAATTTAACAAAATAGCAGATCCAATAAAAATAGGAACGGCTAAATACCAATCAAATCCCCCAAAAACAGTTGTCATATGGTAGACCCAATGGAAGGACACCAAATAAAACAAAATGGCAAAACCAAATCCGTGGTAGATCAGTTTTTTCCATTCACCTCGGTTTCTTTTTTCGATGATAAAGAGTCCGAAAGGAGCAAACCAAACAAAGATAGGCAAATTAAGAGGAGCAAAAGAGAGGAAGGAAAATACGGCTGTTACCGTATAACAAAGAACGGATATGAACCCTTCGCGTGACATTAAAAAACGAGCCAGTTTCATATCCGTTAGACTACAAAAAATAGATTACGATTTGTTGTAGTTATTATTACCGTTTTGTACTTTTGTGAAAATCATTTTGCCAGCAGCCGTTTGAATGATACTTGTAACGACTACACGTACATCTTTTCCAACTAAATGACCACCATTTTCGATCACAACCATGGTTCCATCTTCCAAGTAACCAATTCCTTGGTTTTCATCTTTTCCCTCTTTGATGACGGAAATTTGAAACTCTTCACCAGGTAACACAACAGGTTTTAATGCATTGGCAAGGTTGTTTAAGTTGAGAACTCGAACTCCTTGTAATTCAGCAACTTTGTTTAGGTTAAAGTCATTGGTAACAACAGCACCACCAGTATCACGAGCAAGTTTGACTAGTTTTGCATCCACTTCTCGAGTATCAGAATAATCAGTATAAGTGATTTTTACTTCAATCGATCCTTTTCTTTGGAGTTTGTTTAACATCTCAAGACCACGACGACCACGAGCACGTTTGATCGGATCAGATGAATCAGAAATCAATTGGATTTCACGTAATACAAAGTTAGGGAGGATGAGAGGACCATCTAGGAAGTGTGTGTCAGCAATGTCCAAAATCCTTCCGTCGATTACAACAGATGTATCTAGGATTTTGTCTTTGATTTGTGTTGTTCCACCTTCTAGTCCTGGAATGGAAAAACTAGAACCAGGTGCACCAGTGCCGCCGCCAAAAATGGAAAGGCCAGGTTTTTTGGAAAACGACACACCTGCCTTTACTCCTGTTAGGAAAAAAAGCACAGCAACAAAAATGGAAACTGATTTGTATCCATAATCGTTCAGCAAACTGACAGGGAATGCGACTATGGAGAGTCCAAGTAGTGCACCAACACTTGCACAAAGAACAACATCTGCTTTAATTTCTGGGAATAATTTTCTCTCACCGAGAATTAGAACCAAAGAATAAACCAGAACAACGCCAGCAAGAACCCCCGCCAAAACGATGTTTTGCGATTCTGAATGTATAAAGAAAAACGATACCGAAGTGACAAGAAGTGCCCCAATGGTTGAAAGTAAATGTTTCATAACTCAATCCTTGTAAAAGAGTTTGAGCAAAAACGGAAGTTTATTCTAAGTCTAGATCATCATCCAATTCTTTTGGAGGTGGTGGTGGAGCCATACCTTGCACTGAAGCTGCCAGCACATCGGAAACAATGTTTCCTGCTTCTTCTTGGGGTACACCCTTACTCAATGCAATTTCCATCTTTACTAAATTATAGGCGCTCTCGTAGAGCTTTCTCTCCATAATGGAGAGTTCTTTGCCATAGGCACGTCTGTAAAGATTACGGCACACATCAGCCACTTCGAAAATAGAACCAGACTTGATCTTGTTCATATTGTTCTGGTAACGGACTTTCCAGTCCTCTTCCGTGTCGACCTCATCCTTTTTTAGGAGAGTGAGAACTTTTTTGATCTCTTTTTTATCAATGATCGACCGGATACCCACATCCATTGCGCGATCCACAGGGATAGAGACCTTCATTTTGGAACCTTGAATTTCCAAACTGTAACAGTCTTTTTTCTTCCCCAGAATCAGCTTTTTAGCAACTTCTGTGACTTCACCTACTCCATGGATCGGGTATACAACGTAATCCCCAACCTTGAATTTAGGCTCTTTAGTTTTTTCGTTTAGTTTTTTTGTAGCCAAGTAAGTATAATAACTTCCGTAAATACTCTTGCCTAGAGTATACCTCAAAAATGGCCAATGTCAAGGAAGTTGGTAAAAATAGTTCAGAATCGAATGGTTTTTACTTCTGCACCGGTCAATTGGGGCAATTTACCTTTCACGATGTCCAAGGTTTCCTTTGCGTCTTCCAATCGGTAAAAATAACCTGCGAATAATTTCCCTGTTGAAGTGCGAAAAATCCTACCTCTTAAATTTGGCTGGGATTCTATCAGCTGTTTGCCGATGGAAACGGCTTCTTCTGGGCTAAAATCACCAATTTGCACCATATAATTGATTTGGTCATTTTTTGGTGGGAATTTTAACGTAGATGGAAAAGGAGAGGAACCATTCTGTTCGGAAGACGATTTTTCTGTTTCGTTTGTTTCATCCGATCCTCTTTGGGTAGGGGATGGAATGGAGGAAGACTGAGATTTTGTCCCTACGTTCGAAAATGAAGTTTCAGCGTTTTCCTTAAATTTACTTTCTTTTTGACCCAATTGGATACCAACCACCATTCCTGATGTAAAGAGCAAAATACCTCCAATGAGGAGGATGAACGCTGATTTTGGTTTAGCGCTGACTTGAGAATAAGAAGGAGTCTGGAAAGGAGAATAGTTTGCATTCTCCCCATCGTAGGGTCGGCCGGACCGAAGCTTTCTGGAATAATCTATATTTTGCATGGGCGTTCCGATTTCTCTATTACCACAATTATCGGTAAGGAAAGGCAAAAAATAGACTGGTTTTTTAGGAATCAATTTTGGAGAAAAATGAATTCTAAGAACTGATCTGAGGAAGTTTTGAATTTCTTAAGTAGTTTTTATAGAAATCGAGTACCAACATTAACATTTGCTAATGGAATATTCATTGTAAGGGAATTGATTCAAAAGAAACTGGAATACGATTCTTATGAATTGCCCTCTTTGCCATTCTCCATCAACTCCCTTTTATCAAAACAAATTTAGGACTTACCATCGGTGCACAAACTGTTTGTCCATCTTTATGGATCAATTTTTTTTCCCTTCCGTTGAGGATGAAAAAAAAAGATACCTAGAACATAACAATGATATCCACGATATTCAGTACCAAAATTTTTTAAAGCCCATTGTAGAAAAAGTCCTTACACATCAAAAGTCAGAGGATTTTGGTTTGGATTATGGTGCTGGCCCTGGACCAGTTGTTGAATATTTACTCAAAGAAAAAGGATATCAGATCAATTTATTTGATCCTTTTTTTCACCCTTATCCAGAAAATCTAACGCAACAATACGATTATATCATTTTAACAGAAGTGGTGGAACATTTCCATCATCCAAATTTAGAATTTCAGAAACTTTGGTCACTACTCAAAAAAAATGGAATGTTATATATCCTAACACACCCGTATGAAGACTCCATTTCCTTTGATCGTTGGTATTATAAAAATGACCAAACACATACCTTCTTTTACACAAATGAGGCATTTGAATGGATCAAGGAATTTTATGGATTCAAACGAATGGAAATCGAGAACAGAATCATTATGTTACAAAAATAACTTTAATTATAACAAACGAATCAATTCTACTAGTTTTTTATTCTCAGGTGATAGTTTCTTTAGTATCTGAACCAGGAAACTTGTGCGGTCTTTATCTTCCAACAACCTACAAACATCTGCTAAATGAATTAAGTTCCGTATGTTATTTGGTTGTCGAAGGCGCACTCTCTCACTTAACTCTTGTGATTCAAACAAAAATGATTGGGATTTATAGATGGAATAAAGTCTTTTATACAAAACCGATGTATGGAACATCCAACTTGTATCCGATGGAAAGTTTTCTAAAGCTAAACTTGCATATTCCATTGCTTTCAAAAGATCGCCCTCTTTTTCATACAATTTTGTAATGATTTTTAGTTCCAAAATGGATGTATCCAATGCGGAAGGGTAAGACAAAAGTAATTCTAATGCTTTTGCATTTTGCCTTTCTTTGATTAATCTTTTTGCATCTTTCCAATATTTTCCTGGTTTGCTTATAGCTTCCAAGTTATATTCCAGGGAAATTAAACTCAAATCATCCGAATACTTTCCTTTTGTTTCAAGAACGGATACAAGCTTTTGCAATTCACCGTTTGATTTTTCAATACAATCTAATATCAAGTTTTGGTCTTCGTTGATGTCGCGGTATTTCCCAGAATGAGAGATGACCAAATCATCTTTCCCATCAGAACCGCAGAAAATTTTATCTCCCTTTTTCATTTGAAAAATAGAAATAAAACGATTGGAAGGGACTTCCATTACACCCAATTTATAATAATGAATTTCTTCTTCAATGAATGATGCTTTTCCATCTCGATATAAAATCACCCAAGGATGTTCCAAGTTAATGAAATAAAGTGTACCTGTTGACTCTTCCAATAACCCAATTACCGCGGACACGAGCATTGCTCCATCAAATGTTTCGAATATTTTCTGAAGGTCTAAGTAACAATCATGTAACCATCTTTCCGGGGAACGGTTTGAAGATGTAGGATCCATTTTGGAACGAATGATAATGGAATTGTAAACCGCTCCCAGTACAATAGCACCACCTGCACCTTGAATGGATTTACCCATTGCGTCTCCATTCAGAAATGCCTTGTATCGTTTTCCTTGCAGAATCAGATTATATACAGAAAGATAATCTCCACCTAACTGGTATTCCTTATTTCGAAAGTGGAATTTTTTATACTGATTTAAGACTGTATCGATAGTAACTGCATTACCATCTAATTCTTTACCAATAAGAGGATCAAACAACAAGGTAGTTAGAAAATAATCCCCGTCTTGTTGTGACTTTAATGCCTGCAAAGCTTCCGCAGCCTTAGTTACTTCTTCATTTTTTTTAGTGATACGAAGGTGGTTTAAAAATGAGTGGAATCTGTATCTTTCAATGATAAGTCCACTAAAAACTCCCAAGATATAACTTAAAATTAAGTTTTGCATGGAATAATCAGTGGCAGGTGTATTTAAACTTGGTTTGTAGATAATAACAGCTGTTAAGAATATAAAAATCGAAATTGGATAGTATATAAAAAGTGTTTTTCTAGGAAGTGGTAAAAAGGAAAGAATGATGACTACCATTTGTAATCCGGATACATAAGGAGCATCATCGGCAATTCTTCCCGTAAAAAACGATGTAGTAAACAGCACATAACCATATACAACATAACCCCAAGTTAAACCCTCCAATCTAGACTGAATGTTCCGAGAATGATTGAATAAATTTAGGAAAATATAAAAAACACAAAGGATGGTAAATCCAATGCGGAAGTAAAACATCTCCGGAAATTCTGGGTGGAGTTTTGCATCAGTATCAAAGGCAAAACCAAGTAATGCTATGCTCCCAATTAAACTTCCAGGGAATTGGATGATTCTTGCTTGGCGATCTAACTCTTTACAATATTCTAAATTATAAATTTTCCTTTCAGGAATTAAATCAAAAAATCTAGAAACGATCGTCTGGAAATGCTGATACACAATGCCTAATTAGACGAAAAAACCCGCACGAAGGCGGGTTTCTCCAAAATCTACTTTCTAAATTTTTTAGAAAAAAGTTTTTACTGGGGTATCAGTAGTTGGTGCAATTCTCGAAATGATATCGCCAAAAGAGAAAGCGAATAATAATGCAAGGAATGCAAACGCTGAGAGGAAAATCACTCGGTTTAGCATATTGTCATACTTTAAATGCATGAAGTAAGCTAAGACAAAGAACGCCTTACATGTTGCAACAGCCATTGCCACAATCATATTCCATTTCCCTAAGTCGTATTGAGCAACCCAAACAGTTATGAAGGTTCCAAAGAAAAGAGCAAGTAATACAAACACATATGTTTTGATAGAAATCACATGGTGGTCATGTTCTTCTTCCTCTTCACCATCCTCTACCCACATAGAAGCAGAAGCGTGATCTTCTTTGTGATCTTCATCACCCATAACAAATTTCAACAATTTGTTGTCCTTGTTTTCGGATGTGAATTTTGCAAAACGATCTGTTTGGAAAAATTGACCAAACCAGTTTACAATAAATCCGAGGATCGTAGCAGTTGCAATCCCTGGAGCAAAAATTCCAAACCCTAAAACAGGTGTAAAAACAGCTGCGAGTGCAATGAAGTATAGTCCGTAATTGATTACGTATTCCATTTTATAATCCCTTTTATCCTACCAAGTATAGAAGTGGGAAGAGGTAAATCCATACCAAGTCCACTACGTGCCAAAATAGACCTACACCTTCAACAGGAGTGTAATATTCAGGTCCAACTTTTCTTCTTAGAGTTTTGATGAAAATCCAGAAGATCAGAAGAGCTCCTGCTACTACGTGGATCCCGTGAAGACCAGTCATCACAAAGTAAAAACCGTAGAACATTTCCCATTTTGGTTGGGAGATCACAGCTTTTAAGCGAGTGACTTCTTCCGCACTTACATGGTTTTTTTCAAGTTCTGCAGGATTTTTGAGGAGAGCGGCAATTTTAGATTCACAAGTTGCGCGTTTTCCACCCGCTGCACAAGAAGGGTCAACTAACGAAAATTTGCCGGGAACAGTTCCGACATGGAACTTATGGCTATATTCGAAGTATTTAATGACCATAAATGCTGCTGCACATGCGATTGTTAACGCAAGCATAATCGCAGCAATTTTATGAAGACCACGTTGCACATAATTAATGGCAGCAGCCATTGTGAACGAACTCACAAGTAACACAACCGTGTTAACTGCACCCATTTTCCAATCCAATGTTTCGGAACCGTTTTTAAATACGGTAGGATACAAAGAATGGTAGATAAGGTAACCTACGAATAGGCCACCAAACATAAGGATCTCTGTGCAAAGGAATAACCAAATTCCTTGTTTGGAAGAGGCATACTGGTGGTCTGCACTCTTAAAATGGTGTTGGTGGTGAAATTCACTTGAAGAACTAACGGAAGTCATATGGCCCTGCAGTTACTGTTGGAGTTGTAGTAAAGTTTTCGTGTGGAGGTGGAGAAGACGTTTGCCATTCGAGTGTTTTTGCACCCCAAGGGTTATCAGACGCTTTTTCTCCTTTGAAAATTCCATGAATGATAGTGATGAGTCCTACCAAAAATCCGAGACCAATGAGCCAAGATCCCACTGTAGAGATTTGGTTGAGGTTTGTGTATTCTGGAAGGTAGTCAAAATAACGTCTTGGCATTCCCATAGCCCCGAGTACGAATTGTGGGAAAAAAGTTACGTTAAACCCAGTGAAGATAAGAACCCAAGAGATCCTTCCACCAAGGTCAGAAGTCATCCTTCCAAACATCTTAGGGAACCAGTAAAAAATTCCACCCATAAGAGCCATCAGAGTTCCCCCTACCATTACGTAATGGAAGTGAGCCACAACAAAGTAAGTGTCATGGAAGTGAACGTCCATACCAGTTGATGCAAGGAATACCCCTGTCAAACCACCGATGGTAAAAAGAAACATAAACCCTAAAGCAAAAAGCATTGGTGCTTCAAAGGTAACAGTTCCGCGATACATCGTAGAAATCCAGTTGAAGAGTTTGATGGCAGTCGGAACCCCAACAAACATAGTGATGATGGAGAAAATGATACCAGCAAGTGTTGACTGACCAGACACAAACATATGGTGTCCCCAAACAAGGAAGGATACTGCAGCAATTGCTACTGATGAATAGGCAATCGCTCGGTAACCAAAAATTGTTTTTTTGGAGAACGCAGTGATGAGTTCAGAAATCACACCCATCGCAGGTAGGATCATGATGTACACCGCAGGGTGAGAATAGAACCAGAAGAAGTGTTGGAAAAGAACTGGGTCTCCACCAAGATCTGGGTCAAAAATTCCCACTCCAAGAGTTTTCTCAGCTCCAATGAGGAGAAGAGTGATCGCAAGGATTGGTGTCGCCAAGATTTGGATGATAGAAGTGGAATACAAAGCCCAGATCATGAGTGGGATGCGGTCCATGGTCATTCCAGGTGCTCTAAGTTTATGAGTGGTTACGATGAAGTTCAGTCCCGTTAAGATGGAAGAAAATCCCATTGTAAAGGCACCCATCACTAACAAAATCACACCATTGGATGTTTTTGCAGTCGAGTAAGGAGTGTAAAATGTCCATCCTGTATCCACTTGGTTGAAGATCATGGAAGAAGCTGCCAGTGCTGCTCCAGCGATGAATATGTAGTAGGATGCAAGGTTTAACCTAGGGAAAGCAACGTCTTTCGCACCGAGTTGGATCGGCAGGACAAAGTTTCCTAGGAAGGCAGGAATTCCAGGAATGATCACCATAAATACCATGATGGCACCATGGAAGGTCATAAACTTGTTATAAGTATCTGGAGACAAAAGTGGTTCTGCACCAAATTTTGCTAAGTGCAGTCGGATTCCCAATGCAAAGAAACCACCAATTAAGAAAAGGGTAGCAACCGTTGCAAAGTACATCAGTCCAATGCGTTTGTGGTCTAGAGTGGTCATCCAAGACCAGATTCCAGATCCGTGGTTCAGGTAATTATGGTCAGTGTGACCATGTTCGGTTTTTGTATGTGCTGAACTCATCTCTCTTCCTTATTTAATGGATTTGATATATTCAATTAAGTTGGCAACGTCTGCATCAGACAATTGGCCTTGGAATACCGGCATCGCAGGTGGATACCCTTCTACAATCTTTGCAGATGATACAAGGATGGATTCACGAAGGTAATTTTCATCAGCCTTTGTTTGGCTTCCATCAGCAAACTTTCTGTTCGATCCAAAAAGACCTTTCATTGTTGGTCCAACAATTCGTGATCCGTCAAGGGAATGGCAAGAAGCACAAGCTTTTTGCGCAAACAAAACCTTACCAAGGTCAGCAGGAGTGTCAGCGCCTTTTTTCTCGGCGTGGTACCATGCTGCATATTCTTCCGATGGAATTGCTTTGATTTTGATCATCATTCCAGAGTGTTTGGTTCCACAATATTCAGTACAAAATACGATGTATTCCCCTGGTTGTTTTGGTTCAAACCAAAGTTGTGTGAGTTTTCCTGGAACCGCATCTTGTTTGGTTCGGAAAGCTGGCACATAAAAACTATGGATCACATCTTTTGAAGTGAGGATGAGTTTCGTTGCTTTGCCTGCTGGTACAATCATTGGATCGTTTCCAGAGCTATAGAACTCTTTTCCATTCGCATAACGGTAAGTCCATGCCCACTGCTCTGCAGTCACATGAATCTCGGCCGCAATGTCTTCTGGTGGGGTTCTCAATTTTTCGAAAATCACCATCCCCCAGTAGAAAATTCCCATCATGATGACGAGAGGGATAAAAGACCAAAGAAACTCTGCAAAATTATTGTGAGTAATGTATGCTGATTTCTGGTCTAAGCTTGTACGTTTGAACTTGATGAGGAACCATGTCATTCCACCAATCAAGATGACAAACGAAACAAGGCTTGCAATGATCAGAAACGCATAGAGAAGATCGACTTCTTTTGCGATTTCAGTGGCCTGGATAGGCATGAACGAGGTCGCTGGAATGAGACTGCTCCAAGACATCTATGTGACTCCTTGACGGTTGTTATTTGTTATTTTTCGCCAGTTTATGTATAAAAACGCACCGAGAAGGAGTAAGGTGACCGCCCCCCCGAATTGCATCATCCTGTATGCGTATATCGTATATTTATTTTTTCTAGGATCAAATTGAAAGCAAAATAAAGCAAACTTATCTACAAAACTCCCAATCTTACCTGAAGATGCCTCAACAAAGGCAAATTTTAAATCCCTAGGTTCGAGTTGGATGCCTTGGAAGATACGAGACACTCTCCCATCAGGAGTCAAAACATACACACCACTGGCATGGATGTATTGTTTTGCTTCTGCGTCCCACGCGTAACGGAAATCCAATTGTTTGGTGAGTGCCGTGATGGATTCCTGTGTGCCCGTGAGTAAGTGGAGACCAGTTTCTGCCCCTACCCTGTCATAATCCTTCAAATAGGCACCTTTTTTGGGAAACGACACCGCTTCATTTTCCTTCGGGTCAATGGATACCGCAATGTATTGGTATTCTTTTCCCAAAGTCCAATCGAGATCCTTTAAACTTTTGAACACACCATTCAGGTGGAAGTTACATAAAGTGGGGCATTTGAAGTAAACAGGAGAGAGAAGGACAGGTTTCCCTTGTGAAAGAAAATCGGAAAAAAGAACTTCTTTTCCTTGTTCATCACGAAAGGGAATGTCTAGCTTGAGGGTTTTGCCCGTAACATCCGAAAATCCAATGTTTTCTAATTCTTTAGGAAGTTTGTTTTCCCTTGTTAAGTTTGAGTGAGGGTCATAGGCAGACACAGACCCAAAGGAAACGAGAATACAGATACAAATGAGAAGACGGATGTTCACGTAATTTGGTTGTTACCCTATTTGGATTGAGAGCTAGGGTTCGACATTCCTGGGTTCTCGGGAGTTCCCGGATGAATGAAGGAAATGTACACGAAGAATAGAATGTTGAGTACGAGTGTGACAAGGAAAGTCCAATAGCCACCCTTGTTGTAAAGGTCTTTGTTTTGCATAATCTTACCTGATATAGTCTATACGAAAAACTGCTCTTTTTATCCAACAATTTTTAAAAGATGCAAGATTAATTTTATTTTCCCCAAACTTGAATCACAAAACCTGGAGGAAACAGATAGACGTATGACACTCAAACGTTTTTACACCATCCTTTCCGCAATGATCCTTCTCAACTTACTCTATGGCCCCCTAGTTCGGGCTACAGATTCTGGACTCGCATGCCCTGATTGGCCTTTATGCCATGGGAAATTTGTCCCAGAGTTTACATTCCAAATTTTTATGGAAGTTGGGCATCGGTATTACTCAGGGATTTTAGGAATCCTTGTTGGGATTGGGTTCGTTTGGATTCTAAAAAATCCAGAAACCAGAAAACCGTTGGGAATCCCGGCAATCCTCTCACTCCTATTTCTCATTTCACAAGTCATTCTTGGTGGATTAACCGTCACAAAGCTTCTTCACCCAACAACTGTTAACTTGCATTTACTCAATGCAGTCCTTTTGTTATCATCTTGTATTACGATTCGTTTGTTGATTCCAGAAGGAAAAAATTCAAGTTTTGATACAAACAAAAGAGGGAAATACTATTTTGCGATTGTACTCATTGTTGTGTTGTACCAATTATTTTTAGGTGGGAAAGTAAGTTCTCATTATGCAGGATTAGCTTGTCCTGACTTTCCTACATGCCATGGGGAATGGTTCCCTCAAATGGTAGGAACAATCAAATTCCATATGGAACATCGCCTTTTTGGTTATTTAACAGCATTACTTGTGCTTTCTTTATCTGCGTATGGGATCCTCACTTTAGAAAACCCAAAAGTGAAACAATTCTTAAAACTAGCGGCTTATTTAGTATCGATCCAAATCTTTTTAGGTGCGATGAATGTATTGTATCATTTACCAAAATTGATCACTGGCCTTCATACATTAAATGGAGTCCTTGTCTTTTTATGTTGCTTCATTGCCTCTTTTTATCATTTTAGAACCTATAAAGAAGAGGCACTTTGATGTTCCGTTTGTGGAACCAACTGACAAAACCAAGAGTGACAGTACTTGTACTGGCCACAGTACTACCAGGAATGTATCTCGGAACAACTGGATACCCTAGTTTTAGTGCCGTTCTGATTACTTTATTTGGAACCTATTTAATGAGCTCTGCATCTTTTATCCTCAACCAATACATTGAGAGAGAAAGAGACGCAATCATGTATAGAACAAAACAAAGGCCAATCCCTGCTGGCGAAATTTCTCCCACAAATGCTTTATTACTTGGGATTTTTGTTGCTGTCTTCGCTTTTGTGATCTTAACATATTTCGTTAACCTACTAACAGCTGTTTGCGCCCTTTCTGCTTTATTATTATATGTGTTTTTGTATACAATTTGGTTAAAACCAAGAACAGAACAAAATATTGTGATTGGTGGGATCTCAGGTTGTATTGGGCCACTCATCGGATATGCAGCGATGGCAAATGCACTACCCATCCAAGCGTGGATCATGTTCCTCATGATTTTCCTTTGGACCCCTGCTCATTTTTGGGCCCTTGCCATTTTTCTCAAAGATGATTATGAATTTGCGGGTATTCCAATGATGCCTGTCGTTTCTGGAATTCAAAAAACTGTGAACCAAATTTTTATCTATGCCATCGCCTATTCAGTTTCAGTCATTGGATTTTATTTTGTCGATGATCGGATGGGGTATTTGTTTTTATTGTCTGCCATTGTACTCACAATTTTAATCCTTACATTTGCTTTTCGATTAAAACAGTCTATGGACAAAGTCCTTGCAAAACGTTTTTTCTTTTTTAGTATTTTACACTTATTTCTCGTGAGCATTGTCATCGTAATCGATTCTAAAATTTAGGTTTTTTGATTGATTTGGGCAGGGAATTCTGTTTTCCTTTTGCCCATGAGTGTACTTGCGCGTTATTTCTCAAAATCAGATTTGGATGAAATCAAATCCGCTGTTGGTGAAGCAGAATCAAAAACTTCAGCTGAAATTGTACCATTTTTTGCTGAATCTTCCCATCACTACAAAGAGTGGTCATGGTTTGGTGCTTTTTTAACTGGTGGCATAACAGGCATTAGTTTTTATACTGCTCAAAATGTTTATGGCCTGGTATGGGGAAATGAATCCATGTTTGCGATTCTTTCCGTTTGGGCAGGAGCCATCATTGGGCTTGGTGTTTTCACATTTTTCCCAAAACTTCGTTTCCTCCTTGTTCCTAAAAATTCGAAACAATACTTCGTTGAGTTAAGGGCTAAGGAAGCATTTTTAGAGGAAGAAGTTTTTCGAACTAAAAATCGAACCGGAATTCTCATTTATATTTCCCTCTACGAACATTTTGTACGCGTGTATCCAGATAAAGAAATCGCAAGAGTTGTCCCAAAATCAGAATGGAATGAGGCAGTAAGGCTCATCATCGAAGGAATGAAATCAGGAAAAAAGAAAGAAGGAATTGTTTCGAGTATTCTCTTCTGTGGCGATTTACTTAAAAAATATAATATCAAAATCGAAAAAGATGATAAAAACGAAATTTCCAATGAAATCCGTGATGGTGGGAATTTGATGTGATGGAATCCAAAACAGAAAATTTTTATCCAAGTATCCAAAAGTGGAATCGATTTCGTATTTTTAGTTTTGTATTGTTTTGTTTTTTCCCAGTTGTTACCTTCAGTTACCCAGTTCCAAAATTGGAAAGAAGGGTGATGGACCATGCTGGGATTTTATCACAGTCCACTGTTGACCAATTAGAATCAAATTTAAAACAATTTGAAGCAGAGACAAGTAACCAAATCGCCGTGTACACAACACCGAGCCTTCATGATGAAACCATAGAAGAAGTTGCGAATGAAATTTTTGACGAATGGAAATTAGGTCAAAAATCGAAAAATAATGGAGTTCTCCTGATCATTGCACCTAACGAACGCAAAATGAGAATTGCAGTTGGCCGAGGACTTGAAGGTGCACTCACAGACTTACAAGCAAAACAAATCATTCGAAATGAACTTCGTCCCAGTTTTAAATCAGGTGATATGGATGCAGGTGTAACCGCTGGAGTGAATGCAATTATGGCAGCCATTCGCGGGGAGTATGCACCGAGTGAGGATGATGTTCAAACTTCAGGAAGGCAAACCACTGCTGATGTAATTCCGTCTGGCATTGTGGGAGGAATTTTCACTTTCATATCGATCTTTATCCCATCTTTTGGCGGAGTGATCTTCACCATCATTGGGTTAATATCGATGGTACCGTTTTTATTCTTATTCCTTGGAAGTACGTTCGGACTCATTGTTGCCATTGTTTTATTTATCATAGTGATGTACATCAGGCGTAAACTTGGTTTCAACCAAGGTGGTGGCGGATCAGACGGGGGTGGTTATTACGGAGGTTGGTCTTCTGGTGGGGATTCATGGTCTTCGAGTGATTCAAGTGACAGTTGGTCTGGTGGAGGTGGAGATTCCGCAGGTGGTGGTTCTTCTGGAGACTGGTAATCTTTAGTTAGGTGATTTCAATGAAAATCAGAGTGGAATCATCTTTCCAACTCGATTTATTCATTTTTTGATACAACATTGTTTGAATGGACGAGATGACTTCCTGGAAAGGTAAGTCACTCGTACTTTGGATTACAGACAATAACTCATCCCAAGCTTCCATACCATCTGCTTCGTTTAATTCTTCAAACAAACCGTCGGTAAACAGAAAAATTCGATCCCCCGATTCCACTTTTGTTTCAAATATTCCGTATCGGTAGTGTTCCAAAATACCAATGATGGGGCCTGTATTTTCCAAAATTACAGGTTCTGATTTTTTTCTAAGAATGATTTGGTTTTGAACACCACCGCCCGCATAACGCAGGATACTCTGGTGGAAATCAAAATCCATAACAAGAGCGGGAAAATAAATTTGTAAATCAGCATTTTTATCATAAAAATGTTGGTTCATATAAAACAATAGATCGTTAGGACGCATCGCAACAGCAGAAACCCTTTCAAATTCTGATTGGATCATCATAGAATACAAAGCCGCTTGTAATCCATGTCCCGTTGCATCTCCCAAAAAAAATCGATAATAAAAATCTTGAATTCTTTTGACAAAGAAAATATCCCCACCTACATCTGCAGTGGGTTTGTACAAAATGTCCACTTTGATGTGTGGATCCATATCAGGAACTTTCGTAACACTTTGGATGATAGACTTTGCAAGTTTCATATCCTTTGTGATTTGGTCTAATTTACTTTGTAATTCGATTGTTTTGTCTTTAACTCTGGTTTCTAACCGTTCATTTAAAATGGTAATTTGGTTTTGTACTTTTTGTAGTGTTTGGTTTTTTTCTGATAATTCAATAGCAAGGTTTTCAGCGTCTACAAATCCCTTTGAAAAATTTCGAGCTATGTAAATCGATTGTACAAAAAACATCATAAAAATCCCAAAGTGGATTGTAAGCGGAGAATTAATGATGAGATTGTTTACGAGGATATCGTTTACAAAACTTGTCACAAAAACTAGAAAACTAAAAAGAAATATAACGGAACCTGGTAAAGAATCTCGTATCGCTCTTGTTAAAACCAAAACAGTATACAATGCTCCAAATAGAGTAAATATCTGAAAAGGCACCATTAAATAGGTGTAAAACGAAGAACGTGTTACAAGCACTATGAAACAAAATGCAAAACCTAAGTATTTAAGAAGTTCATATACCCTTCGTGAAAAATATGGTTTAAATAATAAATAAACATACTTTGCAAATATGGGTGTGATAAAGAAAAAACTTAAGTAACTGAGTTTTAAGTGAATTTCCCAAGGAAGGTTCGGATACAATTGTACAAGGTATTTGTTTCCAGTGATGAAAACACGCAATGCAACAAGGATACAAGTAAGAGCAAACCAATAGGTAAATGGATCTTTTTTGCGATTCCAATATAGAAAAATATGATACAACCCCATAAATAGGATGCTACCAACTAGCAACATATCTCTAAGGATTTCAAATTCATATTGTTTGTGAATGTCTGAGGTTCTACCCAATGTGATGACTTGAGCTGGGCCACCTTTCCTGTGATGGTAATTCGAAATTTGGATTAAAAAGGAAGTTTGGTTTTCTTTCGGTATAAAGTCGATAATTTGAGGTCTATATTCAGGTATGCCCGTTTGGTAAGATGTAGAAACAAATCCATTAGAAGATAATCGCTCCCCATCAACAAACAATGTATAAGCGGATTCCATCTCAGGTACCTTTATAGACAATGGAATTCCTTTTAGACCATGGACCAATTCCAAATGAAAAGTAGCATATCCATCTCCAGCTAAAAATCCTTTGTCAAGAAATGACTTTGTCCAAACTCCAGGTACTTTAAAATAATGGGGCTCTCGGATGGATTTAAGTTCTGGTAGTTCCGCAGGAGAAAATAATAGTCCTGGGTAATATTCCCACTCCCCTGTGAGTTGAATTGTTTTGTGAGGTTGCGATAAATAGGAATCAGCCGTTAGATGGCCTTTCCAAGCAGAAGGAGGTACTTCTATCATGGAACATGACAAAAGTACCAAACTCCAAAGGAAACAGATCCAACGGAGATAAAGTTTCACTTGGTCCCTGGTTTCCTTAGAGCCGGTTGGCGATTGGGATGTACTTTCTTTGGTTTTCGCCCACATAGATTTGTTTTGGACGAACTTTTGAGAAATCTCCTTTCATCCTTTGTTCTCTCCAGTGCGCTAGCCAACCTGGAAGCCTTCCAATCACTTGCATGACAGAAAACATATTTTTCGGAATTCCCAATGTATGGAACACCAATCCAGAATAGTATTCTAAATTAGGGTACAAAAGATTTTCCATAAAGTAAGAATCGTTCCAGACAACTTCATCAATTTGTAAAGCAATGTCTTCTACGGCACTGAGTTTGCGGTTTTTGTAAAATTCTTTGATGATCTCTCTTGCGACCTGTGCTCTTGGACTTACCACATCATATGCCTTTTGTCCAAATCCATTCGTACGGATGGTGAGTCCTCCACGTTTGAATCTTTCAAAATAATCTTTCACAGGAGTTTTTGTTTTGATGATGTCTTCAATGAGACCAATCGCAGCAGTAGGCCTTCCCCCTTCTCTTGCCCCCCATTGTGCCATAATCCCTGCAGAGATCGATGCAAAGAGATTCGCTTGTGTGGAACCTACTACTTGTACGGCGGTATTCGATACATTTTGTTCGTGGTCTGCATGTAGAATCCACATTTGGTTTAGGATACGATCAAATTCTTCAGGGACATTATAATTGTCTGCTGGGAGTTTGTGCATCATATACAAAAAGTTTGTGCAATATGGATTTTTATCGAGTGGGTATACAAATGGATGACCCACTGCGTGTTTGTAAGTAAAAGCAGCAATGGTACGAATTTTAGCAAGTAAACGAGCTATCAAATCCACACCCATATCTAATTTTTCTTCGTATTCTTCTAAGTAGTAACTCGATAAAGAAGTTACCATCACAGAAAGTACAGCAAGAGGGTTTGCTACACCAGGGAATCCATCAAACAGATTTAACATATCTTCATGGATCATAGAGTGTTTGGAGAGGCGACTTGAAAAGTCATTTAACTCTTGTTTTGTGGGAAGGTTTCCATAAATTAATAAAAATGAAGTTTCAACAAAAGTAGATTGGTATGCTAATTCTTTTAAGTCATAACCACGGTAAGTGAGTTCCCCTTTTTCGGGATCCCTTCTAGAAACCTTTGATAAACCAAGGGCAGTATTAAAAAGTCCAGGGTCTACAGTGACAAGCCCTGTTTTTCGGTAAAAGTCAGTAAGGTCGATACCTTCTTTTCCATCAGTTCCAGTGATCACTGGAAGTTTATATGTTTTGCCTTTGATGTGGATTTCCACTTCACTCATGAAAAGACCTCTCTCCCTCCTATCTTACCAAACGTAAGTTAGGAATCTAGAAGAATTTACACTTGGGCGAGTGCAGAATTGAGAGAATCGTGGATGAGAACAAAATCAGTTAAACCCACAATGTCCATCACCTTTCGGAAGTGGGTGTTAAGACCTGCGAATTCAATTTTACCTTGGTTCTCAGAAGATTTTGTGATGAGACTGATGAGAGTGGCGATGCCAGCTGAGTTGATGTACGAGGTTTCGGAAAAATTGAGGATCACTCGTGTGCGTTTGTCTTGTGGAATCGATTCGTAAGATTGCACAATTTCTTCTTCCGCTTCGGATGTGATTTCGCCAGAAATGTGGATCACAGGGAGGTTTCCACCATTCTCAAAACCCAATCGAATCTTAAACTCTTCCATCATTAGCCTCCAGGGAATTCCACTAAGAACGCGGGTCAACAAAAATTAGGATTTCGATTTTCTTTCTTCTTTTGTCAACCGACCGAAGGGTTGTTTGCATTTCCGGCAAACAAAGTAAACATCCGTTGGTGTAGCAGATATCCCGACAAGTCCCATGGCAATTAGTCCCCAAGTGGAATATTTTACAACCTTACGTGCGTTTTCATCTTCGCGAGTGGTTCCACAATCACAAGTGGGTAGGTCAGCTTTTTTAATGATTTGGCTCATATAGGAAGGATTTCGGTTCCGCCAAAAAAACGGAACCGAAATAAGGCAATTTAATTTTTAGAAAGGTGTTCTACGTATTTTGCAAGGATTTTGATGTTGTCATCACCCAAATGGCCATAAGCTACCATTGGAGATCCTTTGATTCCTTCTTTCAAAGTTTTAGTGATTCCTGCGATTGTGTTTCCATTTTTCCACTCAGAAGCAGGAGCTTTGTAGTTACGTGGTTTTGGATTGAGTGCAGCTGCAGCAGCTCCGTCACCAGCCCCTTTTTCACCGTGGCAAGAAGAACAGTTTTGGAGGTATAGTTCTTCCCCTTTCGCTAAATCAGGATCAGCACTGGCACTGGTTTCTTGCACTGCAGGTGCTTCTTCTTTTGGTTTGGAGTCGCCACAAGCCACCATCACAAATGCGAAGGAGACAGCGAGTAGAGAGACTAATACTTTTTTTGAGTTCATTTCTTACTCCGAGATAAGGATGGCTCCAGTCTCCTACCCTTCTCATCTTTTGAAAAGAAGAAATCAGTTTTTTTCTAAAAGATTTGAGAGTGCCTCATGTAAATTTTGAAACTGAAACTCATATCCCGATTGTAACAATCGTTCTGGCAGAACATACTGCCCTTTTGTCACGACGACACTGCCTTCTCCAAATAACGCTTGTATAGCGAAACTAGGTACCTTAAAAAGATTTGGGCGTTTTAATGTTTTTGCCAATTGTTTGGAAAACTCTGCATTACTTGTGGGATTTGGTGAAACTAAATTATAAGCTCCATTTGTTTGTTCATTTGTCATTAGGTGAATCGTTGCATTGATAAAATCGGAAATATGAATCCAACTCATCCCTTGGTTTCCGGAAGCAATCGCACCTCCCACTCCTAATAAAAATGGTGGGAGCATCTTTTCTAAGGCACCACCTTTTGGAGAAAGTACAATCCCTGTTCGGAGTAATACCGTTCGGATTCCATTCACTTTCAGAGGGTTTGTTTGGTTTTCCCATTCAACACAAAGTTTTGCTAAAAAATCATCGCCTGGTGGAGAGGATTCTGTGTAAGCTGGGTGTTCTGTCTCTGACATTCCATAATAACCTACTGCACTTGCATTCAAAAATACTTTGGGAGGTTGTTTTAGATCTAAGATACGAGCAACAAGCCCACGAGTAAATTCGATTCTTGAGGTACTAATTAACTGTTTTCTTTCCTCTGTCCACCTAACGCCCGCAATCGGCTCGCCAACTAAATTCATGATTGCATCGAGTCCTTCTAAATCTGAGGATTGAGGAAGAAGGCAGGTTACAAATTCGATCCCAGAGAAGGAGGAAAGAGATTTGGGTATGGTTTTTTGACGAGAAAAAACACGAAATTGATGGCCGTTTTGGATCGCGGTGGAGATAAATGATGTTCCAATTAAGCCCGTTCCACCTAAAATTCCTATTTTCATAAAGACTCCAACAGTTGGTGTAAATAAAAAAAGAAGTAGCCCATTTTCGCATTCAGTATCATTTTTTCTTTCTATGAGACCTGTAATCGTAATCCCAATTTTCTCTGCCATCGTATTTGTATTGTTTGGAAATTATTATTTAGTTTCCGGAACAAACAAAAAGATAGAAGGCTACAAAGAAAATCCACCATTTCGCATTGAGGATGCAACTGCTTCCAACGGTCTTTCGCTTTTATTAGACAAAAATCCTTCCACAGTTTGGAGAAAGATTCGAAACTCGCCACTCGATTTTGATTTTTTCTTAGAAATGAAACTTTCCCATGTTTGGGATGGAGAAGTGTTCCAACCAAGAACATTCCAATCCTTAGAAGTAAAAGCCTGCCCTGGCGAAACCATTCCTCCCTTCACATTACGTTTTTTACTACGAGAAAGTATCAATGTGGATAAAGAATTAAGAATGCCAAAAGATAAAACTGCATTTGTTTATCCTTTTCAAGAAAAAGGGATAAAACAAATTTCCATTCCTTTAGACAAACTTCCGAAGTTTCAAATAGAAAAAGACTACCCGAATCAAATTTTTATCCTAACTCCAGAATTCAAAATTGAATCACAAAATGGGTGTTTGGCAGAAGTAACTCTAAAGGAAAAACTATGACTTCTACTCCAAATAAACTTTCTGCATCCCCTACAATCCCACAAAACAAGGGTAAGGAGAAAAAATTCGACATCTCCGATATTCTTGAAGATGGCCCAATCCCGATGGATAAAGGGGATACACAAAATCTTGATTTGGATGAAAAATTAAGAAAGGCATATTTTTGGATCACCAATTTTGCCATCATCAATCCATTTTATGACATTGAATACAATGACACACCACCATTAAGATTTTCGATTGGTGATTCTAAATCCACAATCACTCTCCCAACTGCACAAAGTTATTCGAGTTTTGTTTTACTCCCTCTATTATCACTGATTGTAAAAGGAAAATGTTTGTTAGTTGGTGGTCCAGGGAGAGGGAAAACAGCATCTGCAATCCTTATGGGAGTTCTTGCTGGATACTCCATCAAAGAAATCAAACGAGCCATCCAACATGGCCAACCACAAATGACTATTACAGATTTACTCGGAAACCCACTTCCAAGTGATATGATGCAAGCCAAATCAATGGATGAAATCAAAATTGCTTGGAGGAAATGGCTTGGGATGCAAGTAAAAATTATAGATGAATACAATCGAATTCCCACAAGGACTCAATCTGCTCTTCTCACCATCATGGGAGACAACTATGCTGAAATTTATGACCAAATTTATGAATGCCCAGATGCAGCATGGTATTTAACTGCAAATGATGATGCAGGTGGTGGTACTTACCAAGTCATTGAAGCACTAAAAGATCGGATTGATGTGGTTGTAAAGGCCCCACACTTTAATACTCGTTTTATCAAAGAACTCATCCAAAGAGTCGAAGAAGGTTATAAACCCGAATCCCTCGTACCCAAAGAAATCATTTTTTCGGAGGAAGAAATGAAAAATATTGGGGAACAAATCAAACAGGTAAACTTCCCACCAGGTCTTCGCCGTCGCATGGAATTTTTTGCCTCACAATTTGAATTTATGGAATATGCAGGAGAACAATTGGAATACAAAACCAAGGACACTGCAAAATTGAGTGCCACTGATTTTAGCCGTTTGTCTTCTTTGGAAACAGGGAAAGATAAAATCAAGGACATCGGTTCTCAAACAAAAAACGGATTGAGTGTTCGAGCCATTTTCACTTGTATCAATTATGCAAAAGCACTCTCTTATTTTAGAGGACTTAGTGAAGTAACACTCGATGACCTAAGCCATGTATTACCCTTTGTTTTGCATGATAAATTGGTTCAAAATATAGACTCACCTTTTTTTGAAGAAGCTGACAACCAAATTTACCGCAGTGATCGCGTGAGTTGGATTCGAAAATTGTTTACATTATCACTCAGCGAATACGAACGACTAGGTTTGGATAAAAACGATAAAATCGCAAAACTTTCGGAAACATTCGAAATGGGATTGGAAGGTTTGTCAGTCAAAGAAACCAAACAAAGGCTTGTAGATATCGAAAAGGAAATTGAATCAATTTCCAAACAACGGAAGTTATACGGACATATGTTTGATGATTTGTTAAATTTAAAGTATTTACACCAAAGGTATACGAATTATCTAAAGTGGGCGGAATCTAATGTATGAGTCCTACTTCTTGGAAGGATATTTTAATAAAAGAAAAAGAAGTTTGTAACCAAATCATTTTTACCGCAAGGAAACTAAATCCACAATTCACAGAAGATGATGTATCCCATCATTTGGTTCTTTTTTTTGACTCACTGTATACCAATCTTACTTGGCAGTGGGAAGAAGGAGAGGTGGTATCTCTTTTTGAAACATTTGTTAGGTTACTTTCAAAACAGTTTTTACAACGACTTGGGAATTTTGTACCTTTATATTACCAAATCATCAGAGAATGCCATCCAAACTTAAAACAAAGTCCCAATAGATTCATTCCGTATCTTTCGAATGCCATCTCAAAAGTAGAGGATGGAAAAAAGGAATTATATTTAAAACGCGGCCTTTCACTCCTTCCAAAAATACAAACCTTGGAAGAATTCAAAATTGTTTTGGGTGTGTTATATTGGGCGAGTGGAAAACCAGAATACCGCGAAGTGGTTAAGTCTTTGTTCCCACTACTCGGAGATGATTTAAAAACAGAGTGTAAAAAAATACTCGGGATCGATGAAACTTCGATCCAATCTCCCTTTGTTCCCACTACTCAAAACCAAACTCCCAAAGGGAGTTTTCACTTTCGTTCCATACCTGGATACACTTTGTTTGGTGGTACTTTCACAACTGTTCCCAAACTTTATGGTAATCTTGGGAATGTATTGGTATCATCTGGGGAATCTTGGTACCAACTATTTGTGGATGAGTTTGGTACAAGTTTGTATTCAATTGAACCTCCCATGTCCCCTACCATCACAAGTTCACCAACATCGAATATTTGGAAACAAATCCTCACACAAAAATTAGATCCAAATTCAATCTCCTCTTCGATTGAAAAGGAATCTTATGCTCTTTACACGTTAAAACATTCGTATCAGTTATATTTATTTTATATGGGGAGAACCTAAGTGGATTTTGTCAAGGTTTGGGAATCAATATGGGAAGATGCTCTCAAACTTTGGAGTGATTATGTAAAACTATCACCTGCAAAATTTTTATTCACCGAACAAGATGAAAAAGCAGAAGGTCTCACTACTTCCTTTGCTGCCATTCGCTTAAAAGACCACAGAGTATTACTTTCCGTTAACCAAATCAAAACCTATCAACTCGAGGATTTTGCTTTGGAAATTTTAGGCCATGAAATCGGACACCATGTATATTGCCCAGGAGATTTGGCTGACCAAGCAAAACTTGTTTATATTTCAAACGTTGCTATGCCAAGGCTAAACCACCTAACACCAATGATAGTGAATATCTACGAAGATTTGTTTATCAACGACCATCTTAAAAGACAAAATCACTTAAGAATGGAGGAAGTGTACCAAAAGTTAGGAAAACAAAAGGATCCTTTTTGGAATTTTTACATGCGTACTTATGAGTTGTTGTGGGCACTTCCCACTGGTACTCTCACCGAGGGAACGTTAAGTGACCAAATCCAATCTGATGCTGCCTTAGTTTCTCGTATGATTCGCAATTTCCCCAATGATTGGGCAAAAGGTATGTTTGATTTTGCCAGTATTTGTTTTCCTTATTTTTTTGAAGGGGAAAAAGAATCCGAATCAAAACAGTTAAAATCTTTGTTAGACACACTTGATGCAGGAAAAGGGATGAGTCCACCTTCTGGATTGTCAGATGTAGAGATATCATCTGAATTGTTTCCTTTAGAAGGTGTCACAGGTTCCAAAAAGTCACTTACTCCTTCAGATTATTCAACCATTTGTAAGAGTATGGGCATTGATGCTGATATTTCAGAAATCACATATAGATATTATAAAGATAAAGCATTACCATACCTTGTTCCCTTTCCCGAACGGAGAACCCCAGGAGCAAAAGAAGAAATTTTGGAAGGAAATGATTTATGGGATCCAGGTTCTCCAATCGAAAAAATCAATTGGTTGGAATCCACGATCAAAAGTCCAATCATCATCCCTGGTTACACAACTGTGGAAGATGTTTATGGTGAAACGTCATCGAATGAAATAAAGATTAACCCAATCGACTTAGACTTGTTTGTTGATTGTTCTGGTTCAATGCCGAATCCACAACAAGATTTATCCTACTTAACTTTGGCTGGTGCTATTATAGCGCTGTCTGCTCTGAAAACAGGGAGTTCCGTGAGAGTTACACTTTGGTCAGGGGAAAGGGAATTTTTAACCACCGATGGATTCATTCAGAATGAAAAGGACATCTTAAAAGTACTGACTGGTTATTTTGGTGGAGGGACTTGTTTCCCTCTGGAACTCTTGGAAGACGAATACAAAGAAGCTCCCAAAAGAAAACGTCACATATTAGTGATATCTGATGATGGGATCGATACAATGTTCACGCAAAACTACCCAAGAGATCCAAGGTCCATCGTTAAGAATGCCCTCGAACAAGCACAAGGTGGAGGTTCTATGGTTTTACAACTCTACCAACCAAACCAAAATCCTGTGGTAAAAGAATTAGAACAAAGTGGATGGGACATTTATCCGATTCAAAATTGGACAGACCTAATTCAGTTTAGTAAAGATTTTGTAGAAAAAAATTATGTTAGAAATCAGACATTACATTAAACAAATACTCAATACTCCCTTTCACCAAGTGGACTTGTCCTCAGTATCGTTAGATGCTATATGGTTTGATGTATTTTTTTCTCGCACAAACCAAGGGAAGTTGTTCCCGTTTCCAAAATCATTTGATGCCATAACCAACCTCAATCTCAAGGCAATTCATATCATTTTGGCCAATGTATTGTATGATAAAGAATCGCAAATCCCTGAATTTGCGTTACAATCTTTTTACGAATACCTCTCAAACACCTTACCTAAATTATGTGAACTAGTTCCAGACTATAATTCTTGGACAACCGATGCTGAACGAGCAGAAGAACTCATCAGAAGTTTATTTGATGCGATTCAGATTCTGCCTGCAAATGAAACAAAGGAATACTTTACGGATCGGTATCGTTCCATCGATTCAAGAGAGAGAGTTCGAATTTTGGAGGAAACCAAAAAAGCCCAAGAAAGAGCCAAAGAAATCTTAAGGCAATTAAGGCAAAAAGAAGAGGAAGAAGCTGCCTCTAAGTACAACCGTGAATAAAGTTTTGGATTCAAAAAGAACACCACTTTTACGAGAGGAATGGAATCTCGAAATCCAAAAAATGTTCGAGTCACATTTTGCTCCCCAATGGAACGCAAACATCGGGGATCGAATTGGCGAAGAGGAATTTCAGTTTGTAAAGTGTTTCCAAAAAGATTTAGAGTTTGCGAAAGAACATTCTCTTTATCAAACAAAGGAATCGATATTATCCTTTATTGAAACCTACCAAAGTACATCTACATTTTTTAGAAATCAATTGGAAGGGATCCATTGGAAACAAAACTTTGAGTCCATTCCTTTTACAAGTCGTGATGACTTACAATCAAAAATCACAGACATCATCCCAAACGATACAAACTTAAATGAGATGGTGATCAATCCCACTTCTGGTACGACAGGAAAACCAATCCTTGCACCAAACCATCCAAAGGCGATTGGATGTTATGTGCCTCTTATCGAATACAGTGTAAAAAAGTATGGAGTAACTCCCGTCCATTCTCCAAAGTCCACCTTTGCGATTCAACTTTGTTACCAAGAAAATACAATTGTATATGCCACCTGCCATAGTTTGGCGGGAGGTGCCAAATTTGCAAAAATTAATATCCATCCCAATTCATGGAAAAATCCCTCTGATTTACAAAACTTTCTAATAGAATTTTCTCCACAAATTTTAACAGGTGACCCATATGCTTTTGAATCGACAATGAAAATGGGTATCAAATACAAACCAGAAGCCATTCATTCTACTGCTTTAGAATTAACACCTGCTTTACGAAAAAATCTTTCTGAATACTTCCAATGCCCCGTCATCAACTTTTATTCACTGAATGAAACCGGTCCCATTGCTTATTCTTGCCCTAAAAATCCAGAATGGATGCACCTTCTACCACATGATTTGTATGTAGAGGTGATCTCCAATGAAACATTTACTCCACTACCCACTGGCAATATAGGTGAGATTGTCCTTACAGGTGGAAGGAATCCTTACTTACCTCTCCTTAGGTATAGGACTGGTGACCAAGGAGAAATCCAATACGGAACTTGTGAATGTGGCGACCATTTCCCTCGTTTACGCCTGTTATCTGGTAGAAAACCTGTCTACTTCCAGAAACCAAACGGGGAAACAGTAAATCCAATTGATGTCGCAAGGATTCTTAGAAAAAATCCTTTCATTTACCAATTCCAAGTGGAACAAGTCACGGAAGTTAGATGGGAATGTAGGTTATCACTTTCTGACACAATCGAAATGAGTGAATCCAGTTTGGAAAAAGAAAAAACAAAAATCAAAGAGGAACTGGAATCCCTTTTTGGCGAAGGATCCCATGTTTGTATTAGCACCAATTTTCCGTTAGATGGAAAAAAACAAATAGTTTTTATCAATTCCTATCTTTCCCAAAAGGAATCAAAATCATGAATCATGGGCTCATCCTCGGTAAGTTTTATCCCCCACACAAAGGTCATTTGCATTTGGTTCAGGAAGCAAAAAAACACTGTGATGTACTGACAGTCCTTGTTTGTTCCCTGGAGAAGGAAATCATTCCCGGTGAACTTCGATTTGAATGGATGAAAGAACTCCTACCGAATCAAAACATAAATGTTATTTGGGTAAAGGATGAAAATCCACAGTTTCCAGAAGACCATGCTCATTTTTGGCAAATTTGGAAACGAACCATTGAGTCCCATTCCCCTTACCCGATCCATTCCCTCTTTACGTCTGAAAACTATGGAGACCCCCTAGCATCTGTTCTTGGGTGCAAACACTCTCCCATCGATATCGATAGAAACGTAATCCCTATTTCAGCAACAAAAATCCGTGAATCCCCACTGAAGTATTGGGAATACATTCCAGAACCGATCAGACCTTATTTTGTAAAAAAAATTGTACTCACGGGGAGTGAATCGGTGGGGAAAACGACACTTTCCAAAAAACTAGCAGAATGGTTCCAAACCAATTGGGTCCCTGAATTTGCAAGAGAGTATCTAGAGAAGAAACCAAGCCCAATGGAAGAATCTGATTTTTTACCTATCGCAAAAGGACATTTAGTATCAGAGGTGGAAACAACCAAATCCTCAAACGGACTCTTATTTTTAGATACGGATTTACTTACGACAAAAGTATATTTGGAACGGTATTACGGGTCAGAAATCCCTTGGCTCACCGAACGAGCGCTTGGTTTAAAATACGATGGTTCTCTTTTTTTAGACATCGACATCCCTTGGGAAAGGGACAAATTACGGGACTTAGGTGATGAAAGAGAGGAGATGAAAACAAAATTTTTAAATGCGATGGAAGAGGCAAAAAGAGATTATTTTTTGGTGAAAGGAAATTATTTAGAAAGAGAAAAACTCGCAATACATTATGTGAACCAAATCAAAGAGCAACCTATCAATCCCTTTTCATTCACAAAAGAGCAGATCCTTTTACGTAAGATTGAATGATCTCAGTAGGTAAAATACCACCAGACATTAGGTGTTTCATTTCGTACAGTGTGGTACCTTGGGATTGATTATCCACGTTTTTTGGTCCTATATGAGCTTTCGTATGTTCACCAATGACAAGCCGTACTTCCAAACTAAATCGAGAACACCCTTGTGTATTATCATTTGTTCCGTGTAAGTGGTGTGATGCGAAGATAAAATAATCTCCAAAATCACCATATACAGAAAGTGGGTTTGGATCTTTTACTTCCAGTGAAGGTTTTGGAAAAACTTTTTCGCTAATACGCGGGTGAGTCATACTCGTTTGGAAACCACCCGTTTTTTTCCAGTGTTCATACTCAAACAAAGACGAATTATTTTGAATGGGTTTTCCAAAATAAGATGGATATAAGGAAAATCCGGAACCTAACTCCACTTTTGTGATTGGTATCCAAAGGTTAATTTGGTTTTGGGGATTAGCATACCATGGGTCACGGTGGATGTACTGAACAGACTTTGCACCTTCTAAGGTATGAAATCCATTGGGAACACAACGGAGTCGAAATAAATCCACATAAACATCATTTGTATCCACTTTCCATTCTTCTAAAATGGGGAACAAAAACCCTTTGATTGAAACATTCTCGTAAATCCTGGAACGTATTTTTGCCATAGAAGATTGTAATTCAGGATATGAAATTTCTGAACTGACTAAGGTTGGAATACCATTTGAAAATTCTTCTTTGATGTAGTTGTGAATGGGGTTTAAAAAAGATTTTGATTCGTTAGATAGGGAACCCTGATAGGTATTACCTTCATAAAGGGATAAAATGTCCATGTCTTAACTTTGTGACTGTTTTACCACCATCAAACTTTAGTTTGTTTTTTGATTTCTTCTTTTAGTTCGATGATACTCATGTAGAGATTTGCAAATGTGGTGAGTTGGTTCATCGCATCTTGTAAACCAGCTTTGAAAAGTAAGCCGTTGTCCATATGTTCCCGAAAGATGGTCAGTGGATTTTCAGCTTCCATACTTTCTACTGTTTTTTGGTAGGATTCCAAAAGTTCCTTTTTGTCTTCTAAAGACTCAGGAACTTTCCATCCATTGGACAAACGGCTCATTAAAATCTAACGTCCTTCGACTTCTAAAAGTTTGGTGGTCTTTACGATGAGACGTGTAACAACATAAAACACAAGTCCAAACCCAAAAAACCAAGTGTGAAATGGTTTCCAGATTCCAACCATGTCAACTGCTCGTAAGTTTGGTTCTTGGAAATAAATCTGGATTAGGTCAAACACTGTAAATACAACGATGATTCCAAACAAACTTGGGTATTCTCGTTTCCAAATATTACGAAATGAAAAATCCAAATTCGGTTTTACATAACCCGACAAACGAGGGATAAATGCGGGAGTTTTGTCTGCCCATTTTAAATAAGCATCTTTGAATTTACCACGAAGGAAATATTCTTCAGCAAAGATAATCCTTTCGTAATATAGGTAAAAGAACATGATGTAAACCAATGCAAACGCAAAGTCCCGTAAGATAAGCACAGGCCCCAAATACAGTAAAAAGTTTCCCACATAAAGGGGATGTCTCACAAGAGAGTAAATCCCTGATTGGTTGACGACATCTGCAACTTGTTGTTTTGTATTTCGACCAGATGTATTTTTGGGAGTGTAACCAATGGTAAAACATCTTACGAAAAGACCTGCTAAACTAACTACAAATGCAGCAGTTAACCAATACAAATTGGACATATAATTCCCTTGGAAATAAGGAACATACGGTAGATACAGTAAGGAAAGGAACAAAATGACTCCTGGAATGTAGGAGCGCCATCGGAAGAGAAAATTGCCTTGTTGGTTGAGTTCTTCTATAAGTGCCATGTTAAATCGTACTTGCTTCCTTTGATTAAGCTGTCAGCATTCGTCCTATGTCAATCAAATCCTTCATTCCTGCAAAGTTCAATCTCCCTGCTCTTTGGTTTACCGATCTGACACTACCTCTACTGAACAAATTGGTTCACAATATCGATTCGATTGAAATCTCTGAAAATGACATAAAAACTTTAAAATCCTTACAAAAGGAACGTTTGGTTTACATTTCCAACCACCCCACAACCAAAGAACCAGGTGTGGCCTTCCATGTTGCAAACATTATGGGTTCTCGTTTTCATTATATGGCAGCAAGGGAGGTATTCGAATGGGGGTATGGGTTTGTTGGTGATTTTATACAGTCAATTGGAGCCTACTCCGTGTTAGCTGGTGCACCTGACCGTGAATCCTTAAAAGCTTCAAGATCCATCCTCGCAAACAATGCAGGCAAATTGGCACTTTTCCCCGAGGGGGAACCTACCAGTGGAATGAATGATACCTTACTCCCCTTCCAACCAGGAGTGGCACAACTCGGGATTTGGGGTTTAGAAGACGCACTGAGAAACGATCCAAATGCTACTATCTGGGTCCTTCCTACTTTCATCAAATATAGGATGACGAGTTCGATCCAAACCATGCAACGAGACATCGACCAAAGTTTGACAAGAATGGAAGAAAAACTCGGAATTTCCAAATCGGGAAAAGACATTGTCCATCGTTTTTTATCAGTGGGAAAACGAATGATGGAACGGGAAGAAAAAGAATATGGTGTCCCGGTAGAGGAAAGTAAGGTCGATGATTTTGATTACCGATTGGGTCGGATGAGACATGCTATGTTAGATAATATCGCAAGAAAAGCAAACATCCCAAAATGGGACGGAGATGCCAATGCGATCGAAAAACTTAGAAAGATACTAAGTGTACTCGAAATGGTATCTGTAGGGATGCCTGACCCCAATGGAGAACTCCCTAGTTTGGAAATGGCAAGGTGGGCAAGAAATGCCGCCACAAAAGCTTATGATTTTATCTCCATACAAACTTCTTATATCAAAGAATTACCGAGCCCAGAACGTTTGTATGAATTTTTATACCGTTATGAAAATGAAATTTTGGGTGAAACCAAATCCAGACCTCACAAAGCAGTCGTTAGGCTAGGAAAACCATTTAAGATCAATGACTATCTTGGTTCTTATAAGGAAGACAAAAAGAAAACGATAGACACGATTACGGAACGTCTAAGAGATGAGTTACAATCTATGTTAGTAGATGAAAAGTCCAAATCAAATCCACTTTTCCCGAGTCAGTATATTTTTTAATGGAACGAATGTTGCCATCTCAAATTGAGGACTGGTTAAAAACACCTGGTCCTTTGGAATTTTCGGCATTCGGTGCTTCCAAAAATTTAGATGAAAATTTAGTGCAAATACTTGATTCATTAACGAATCAATACAAAATAGAAAACCTATCTGCTATACTTTTTACCATTGTCAAAGATTTGATCCTCAATGGATTCAAAGCTAATTTTAAACGATTATTTTTCCAAGAGAACCTGCTTGATATCCAATCTCCCGCCGACTACGAATTAGGTGTTCGGATGTATAAAAGCCTAATCCTTTCCGGAAGAGGGAATAGTTTTGAGCCTCTCGCTCGCGAAAAAAATCTATATGTCCATGTCAAAATCGAACATAACGACACCCAAATTAAATTTGATATCCGCAACAATTCAATGTTAGTGCGCGGGGAAATGCAAAAAATCAGGAACTCCCTTCTGCATGCACAAAACTACAACGACATTATGGAATACTATATCGAAAGGGGTGATAATTCCGAAGGGGAAGGAATTGGGATTGCTCTTTGTATCATCCTACTCAAAGGGGAGGGACTTCCCACTGACCAGTTCCGCATCTACCATGAAGACGGCGAAACCATCGCCCAACTCACGATTCCTCTCAAGAAAGGCTAGCAGAGAATCCCTGGTTTTCCAACTTGGATGTATGGGCCAAGTGACAGAGACAAAAAACGATTCGATCCCACATGTTTTACAAGCCATCATCCAGAATGAAACAAACCATGCTCTTTGGCTAAACACACTTTCCCTTCTCGAACACATTGGATCCCGCAAAATCCTACTCACACAATCGAGTGAAGATACCTCTGAAATGATTCTACGCCATGCCACAGAAGAAGCAAGGCATGCCCTTTTTTTCAAAAAAGCGGCAAGGACCATCCAACCTGAGTTTCGGTCTGGGTACCAAAACTCCTCTTTGGTTCGAGGGACGGCCGCAAGAATTTATTTCGCAAAACTAGACACCCTTGTCCGTAGGAATCTTAGGAAAGTTTTCCTAGAGGAAAAAACCTTCACCTACCTTGCCTACTTGTACACCACAACCGTGATTGAAAAAAGAGCCATGGTCATCTACACAGCGTACGATGAAATTTTGAACCAGAATGGTTCTCCCATCCGCCTAACCAACCTCATCCTAGAAGAAGAAGGCCATTTGTCCGAAATGAGTGCGGAAATGTACCGTTTGGACCCAAATGCTTCCGAAAGGCTTGCGCAATTGGAAGCAGAAGAAGCGAAAATTTTCGCCCGTTTTTGGCGCCAAATCAGCGAATTCTCCCTAAATTAAAAAAGGCTTGCGAAAAAAATCCGAGACTGGTTTCCTTCAACCATCTTCATGCGACATAATACTATTATTGGATCTTTGAGAAAATGGGATTAGAAGTCTTTTTATTGCCTTTTTTGGCGAGTGTAGCCGTGACCATCGGACTCCGTCGTTTGGACAAATCCAATACCAAACTGTCCCAATTAAAGAGGTATGCCTCCAAACTCACAGAAGAAATGCAAGGTGTTGCCTTACAAAAAATCCAAATGGTTAAAGATGCCGGGATCGATTTGGACATCCTTGTCAAACAATCACGAAAAGTCGCAGAAGACATCCAATCTTTAAGTGCCGAATCAAGAGACCTCTTCGAAAAAATCAGAGCCAGTAAAGATTACCTCTCTTCTCTTTCGGGAGAGATGGAACAAATCCAAGATTTGAGTAACCAAGTCCGCCGTGAAAAACAGTACATGGAAGAAGGACTCTCCCAAATCAATACCCACAAACGTGAGTTACGTGAAGTATCAGAAGACATGGAAGCACTTCATAATGAATCCATTTCAATGCTCGATACCTTCCAAAACAAATTGAACTTACGAAGTGATGAAATTTTACAATCCGTCGCACAAAAGATGGTGGAACTCGAAAGCCTACTCGAAACCAAATCAGATTTCTTAGACAATTCCCTTTCTAAAATTGCAGAGACCGCTAGAGAAAAATTATTAACCCATGCCGATGTCATGGTGAATGAAACTGCGGGCCGTCTTGATCATGCACGGAAAGAAATGGATTTACTGCTCGAATCCATGAAGTATGCGCAAGGTGATTTAGATGTACGGCTTACAAAGTTTGAAGATACATCTTCTCTTCTCTCCGACAAAGTTGATAAGTTTGATGAAAGACTAGAAGAAAAATACCAAAGGGCAACATCGAAAGTCGAAGAAAAGGTATCACTCCTCGAGAAAAAAATCCAAGAACGTTTTGAATCCATCGTAGACCAAGTAAGTAATACCAAAGATTCCTTTATGAAGGGTCTAAGCCAAGAAACGGATGCGATCAAACGTGAGATTGAAGATCTTTCTCTCGAAACACTTTCCAAACGAGATGACATCATCAATGAAACAAGAAGACAAGCGGATGGTATTAACCAAACCATCATCCAATTCCAAGAAAAATACTTAGAAGCAGAGAATAAACTCCTCCGCCAAGCAGACATCCGCAAACAAGAACTTATCCGCGAGATCGAAGCCTTCTCCGAAGAATTCCATAGAATTTCAGAAGAACTGAGAGAAGAAGCAAACACTCTTAAAAAAAGCGCATTACAAGAGTTAAAAGAATTTGATCGCGAACTCGAAACCGTTCGTTCCGGCCAAGAGATGGTGATTAAAACCTCTCTTTTTGATTTGAAAAAAGAATTAGAAGAAAGAATGCATTCTGATTTCAAAATCCAAAAACATGAAATGGAATCAGACTTAAGCTCCATCCAATCACAAGTGAGAGAACTGAATGAAACCATCACAACTCAAACCAAAGATGTAGATGAATATGTAGAAGAATTGAAGTCAGCACTCCGCGAATCCGCTCACGAAATCTTAGAAACAGCAGAAGAAAAAGCAAAAGAATCCGAAGAGATTGTCACAGAAAAGATACGTATCGCCAATGCGAATTTAGAACAATTTGTAAGCAAATGGGAAGAAGAACTCGGTAAGATCCGCGAAGACCAGAATTATAGTATCGAAAAACTCCAGGATCGCTTAAAAGAAATCCATGTGGAAGGTGCAGATTTACTTGGTGAATTCCAAAACCAATTCCAAAAAGCAAAAGCCAATTTGGAAACTGTGGCGGAAACTAAAACCAAAGAAAGTATCTCTAGGTTGGAAGACGAGGCGAAACTTGCCCGTAGTGAAGTGGAACGAATCCTCAAACATTTAGAAGAGTCAGGTGAATCCTTTTTCAATTTACAAGAAGAGAAGATGGATCGATTGAACGAAACCATCGATTCCAAAATCTCGCACCAACTCACAAAACTTCTCGACAAAGGGAATGTACAACTTGGCCAACTAGAAGAAAAAATTTCGAGCCACCTAAGTACCGTTCGTCGCAATTTAGAAGAAAGTATCAAACGTTCCAAAGACGAATCAAAAAAACAAATTGAGACCTACCAAAGAGATTACGAAAAATCCTTCAAAGAAATTGCGAAAGAAAGCCAAGATTTCTTAAAAGACAGCCTTAACCGTTTCCATGATCTCAAATTTGAAATCCAAAATGGTTTAGAATCTCTAAACGAAACAAAAGAAGAAACTTTGTCTGGTTTCCAAAACGAACTGGAATCTCTCAAAGAAGAAATCTTAACACTTTCGAGTGAACTCGAGACAGTCAAAGAACACTCTGATTTATTTGCGTCCGCCAAACAAATTGCAGACGAATCGAACAAAGCTGTGGAAGAAATTTCAGAAGCTTTACGTTCATTGGAAAAAGGAAAACCAGATTTGGAACTTGTCCAATCGGCAATCTCTGAATTTAGTGAAATGAGATCTCAAATTGCAAACGAACTGGAATCTCTAAAAGAAGCACAGTTCCAAACAGAAGACATCGACAAACAAATCCAAATCCTTGCTTCCAACTTAGTCCATGTATCCGAAACCATGGAAGGATTTGAACAGAGCCTAACAGAAATTACATCCATAGAATCTCGTGTGTCGAATCTTACTAAAGAACAAATCAAAATCGAATCCTTTTTATCCTCACTCCAAGAGTCGCAAGATTCTGTTTTCCATTTGGTGGAAAACCTGGAAGGACAAAAACACAATGCACGGGAGTTGCAAGCTCGCCTCGACATCCTCGACCGCGAAATCGATGTGGTAGAGGCGAGAGAAAAAGAACTCACCGAAACCATCCGCCAAGCGGAAAACCGCACGTCCTTCCTTGTGGAACGAGAAGCACAAATTGATTCCGTGGAACGTAAGTTTGACAAAATCGAAGAACTGCTAGGTGACCTTTCCGACCGCCACCGCCAAATCCTCACCCTGCAAAAACGATTGGAAGACCTCAAAGAATCCACAAAGGACACCAAGGACGATTTGGAATCTCTCCTCGGGGAGGCAGACGAAACTTTCGAAAAACTCTCCCAATTTTTGGACATTGTCCAAGGAGCGATGCAAAATCCTTCCGCTTCCCCCAAAATGGACCGCAAAAATTCGGGAAATCCCTTGGTCGAGCGAAAAAGAGCGACCATCCAGAGCCTGCACGACAACTACCAGTGGTCTTCCGAGGCAATTAGTGAAAAATTAAATATTGAAAAATCCCTCGTGGATACCATCCTCGGAGTTAGAAAGAAATAACCGAGGTATCCATGTCCGAAGAACAAACAGAAACAACGTCGAAAGAATCCCTTATTGTCACTTCTAAAGTGAAAGCTTACATCAAAAGTAAGGGTTTTATGACTTCCGGGGATGCCATTGACGGTATCAACGAAGAAATTTACCGTCTCATCGACAAAGCTCTTGAAAGAACTTCTGCCAACAAAAGAACAACGGTTCGGTCGACTGATTTCTAATCCGTGATTTATATCAAAAACAAATCAGAAATTGAAAAGATGAGGAAGGCGGGTAAATTTGCCGCCGAACTCCTCGTGTATTTGGAACCCTTTGTGAAATCGGGAGTCTCCACTTTGGAACTCAACGATATCGCAGAAACCTATACCAAAAAGAACGGACACCGTTCTGCCCCACTCGGTTACAAAGGATTCCCTAAATCCATTTGTACTTCCATCAACCAGGTGGTCTGCCATGGGATTCCCAAAAAGGAAGATGTTTTACAAGACGGTGACATTGTGAATTTAGATGTTTCTCCCATCGTGGATGGTTACATCGGAGACACTTCCAAAACCTTTATCGTGGGTGGAAAAACCACTCCCGAAGCAGAAAAACTGGTAGCTGACACCGAAAAAGCCATGTGGATTGGAATCGAACAAATCAAACCAGGGAACCGCATTGATGATATCGGGAACGCCATTGATGATTTTTTAACCCCAATGGGGTATGGAATCGTTCGTGATCTGATGGGCCATGGAGTCGGACGAAATTTCCATGAAGAACCGCAAGTGCCCCACTTTCGTTCCCCCCGAAAATTAGCCAAAATGGAAACGGGAATGATTTTTACCGTGGAACCGATGGTCAATTTGGGAACTTGGGAAGTGAATTTTGATCGTTCTGACAAATGGACGGTCCGCACCAAAGACGGGAAATTATCGGCGCAGTTCGAACATACCATCCTTGTCACAGACAAAGGGTATGAAATTCTAACAAAAGTTTGAAGAAAAGGTTCTTGCTTTCCCAAACTAATCGTCGTCTAATCAAAATAGAGGTAGTTATATGAAGTTAACAGTTGGTTTACTCAGCATTCTATTATTCGCAACATCCGCATTTGCCATTTGCCCAGGAAAAGAAAAACGTTCCTGCCCTGGTCATGACAAATTGGTTGAGTGCCCACACGACGGAAAATAATCCAATGGGCCGTGCCATCCTCTTCGTCGATGACGAACAAATCATTTTGATGAGTTTGAAATCTCAGCTGAAAAAACATTTTGGGAACGAGTATCGTTATGAGACAGCCCAAAATACAGAAGAGGCATGGTCAATCATTGAAGAATTAGCAGAAGAAGGGATCAACATCCTCATCATCATTTCCGATTGGCTTATGCCCAACCAACGTGGTGATGAGTTCTTACGAGAAGTACATAAAACCTACCCTAAAATCAAAAAAATAATTATTTCCGGACATATTGATGAACATTCCCTCAACCAATTAAAAGGGGAAGTGGACCTTCATAGTTTCTTAAACAAACCTTGGTCGGAATCGGATTTAATCAAAAAAGTAGAAGACGCAATAACGAAGATTGCCTAGGTTTTCCTAGGAAACCTCCGTATGTCCCAAAACATTTTAAAAAATACAATCGAAGATTTAGAACTCTTACGTTCGACAGTCCCTTTAGTTCATAATATTACCAACTACGTTGTGATGAATAACACAGCCAATGCACTTCTTGCCATTGGTGCCTCTCCCATTATGGCTCATGCCATTGAAGAAGTGGAAGAAATGGTTACAATCTGTTCGGCAACTGTCATCAATATTGGAACACTATCCGAACCTTGGATCCAAAGTATGGAAAAAGCTGCAAAAAAAGCTGTCTCTATTGGAAAACCACTAGTCTTAGATCCAGTTGGTGCTGGAGCATCTAACATTCGCAATACGGCAATTCGAAGGATCCTAGATGCTGGAAACCCAAGTATCATTCGAGGCAATGCATCAGAAATCTTATCTACACTTTCTTCTTCTGGTAAAACAAAAGGTGTGGATGCAACAGATTCATCCGAATCGGCTGTGGATACTGGAAAGTCACTTTCCAATGTCACTGGTGGAGTGGTTGTCATCAGTGGTGCCACTGATTATATCTTAAAAGGTACAGACCAATCTCAAATCTCCAATGGAGATGCACTCATGACAAAGGTAACTGGCCTTGGTTGTACGGCATCTGCCCTTTGTGGTGCTTTTGCCGCGGTACAAAAAGACCAGTTCCGTGCGGCAACTTCTGCGATGGTCGTGATGGGAATTGCTGGTGAAATGGCAAAAACCAAAACTTCTAGCCCAGGCAGTTTCCAAGTGGCATTCCTTGATGCTTTGTACGAACTGAATGCAGACACCATTAAACAAAAGTTAAATGCAAAATAAAATCAAAGGGGTGTATCTGGTAACAGATAGACCCCTTTGCCTCCATCACACACTAGAAGAAGTTGTAAGACTTTCTGCGACTGGTGGAGTATCCCTTGTCCAACTCCGGGAAAAAGAAACCTCTTCCCGAGAATTTTTAGAACTTGCCATCCATTTAAAACAGATCCTCACACCCTTCCAAATCCCTCTCCTCATCAATGACCGAGTGGATATTTGTTTGGCATCGGGAGCTGATGGTGTCCATCTAGGCCAAACGGACCTACCTTGGTTCGAAGCGAGGAAACTTCTTGGTGAAAAAGCCATCATTGGTCTTTCCATCGAAACCAAAGAAGACTGGGAAAATTTACAAAAAGAACATCCAAATCCAAACCTCGATTACCTTGCAGTTTCACCAGTTTTCGATACAAAAACGAAAACCAATACCAAACCCGCATGGGGCCTAGCAGGCGTTCGTTGGCTTAGAGAAAACACCACTCTCCCCATTGTGGCCATCGGTGGGATCCACTTAGACAATGCGAAAGAAGTGATCGAGGCAGGTGCCAATTCACTTGCTGTTGTGAGTGCAATCTGTTCGGCAAACGATCCAAAAGAAGCAACGATTGCGTTAAAAAATATGTTTTGAAAACCAATTCATTTTTCCACTTGGTTTCGGTTCCAAATCGAAACCCCAATTCGTTCAATTGGTGAATCTTGGAAGTAAGTTTGGAACTCTTCTTCCGATAACTTCTGTTTTTTTTGGAAGGCTGGATCCTTCCAAAATTCTCGTGGTAAAAAACTAGTTTCGATCGTTTCCACCTGGTTTCGTTTGGCGATCCCTTCATTCCAAGGGCAAACCTCTTGGCAAAGGTCACAACCATACACCCAACCTTTTTTTTCCCATTGTAAAAAAGAACCTGTTACTTCTGTATGAGTCCTATCTTCGATGGTGAGATACGAGATACATTTGGATGCATCCAGTTGGTAGGGCTCCAAGGCATTTGTAGGGCATACATCCAGACAACGTCTGCAACTACCACAATGATCGGTTGTCGATTCCAGTGGATTTGTATCACCTAACTCTAAATCGGTGAGGATGATAGAGAGAAAAAAATAAGAACCTAATTTTGGATGGATGAGGTTTGTATGTTTTCCTTGCCAAACGATCTTTGATTCCCTTGTGAGAATTTTTTCAGCGATGGGCAAACTATCAACCGATTGGCGGAAATGATTTTGTGGGTAGAGTGCCTTTAATTCTTTTAGGATTTGGTTTCCTTTTTTTCGCAGAACAATATGATAATCGGTGCCAAGGGCATAACGAGATACCTTCCTTTGCATTTGGGCTAAAAGGCCTTCCCCTTCACTCGATCGGTAGACAAATCCCAAACAAATGGCCGACAAGGGTTTAAATCCCAAATTTTCAAATCGATTGCGAATGGAAAGGGCATGGTCTTTGGCAAACCAGTCCATATTACCGTGTTTTTTTTCGGCGATCCAATTTTCCAAATACGCTAGGTCTTTTTCTGGGATTTCCGCTTTTGTAAATCCAACAAAGGAAAATCCTTCTTTTTCACAAAGGGACTTGATTTGAGATTGGATGGGAAGGTGAGATAGTGCCATGGCAAATGAAGAGAATGAAGTGTATCTTACAAAAATCCAAAACCTTTTGCCAAGCCATTTGTTGGTTCAGGTTCCAAAACTCATCCCTCATTTCCAAAAACTAGAAGCCCTTGTTCCTTTGCCAAAAGAATTACCGGAACTCTTAAAAAAAGGGATCTATTTTGCCCTCTTACAATCGGTGGTCCGCCTTTTAAACAGGGAAACAGATCCCCTCTTACCAGAAATCGTTCCCGAATACAAAGAACTCGTCCGAACGATTATTGAAACGTATGAATCACTGGAACCCGAAGCGGAATCAAATTGGTTAGACGAATGTATACAGTTTGGAGATAAGTCCGCCTACCATTGGGAATGGAAACATTTTGATTCCAAAGAATTGTTTTGAAATGAGTGGAATGATACTCGTCACAAACCTTTCCATTGGATTGTGATCTATTTTTCTTTCTTGTAAGTCATTTGACTTATAGTATCCATCACCCATCCCAATTGGTAAGGAATGCCTCGAATCACAACATTTCTTTTTCTAACGAAGTACGAAACTCTTTCGGAATGGGTAATTTTTTCTTTTCTCTGTAATCAAAATACACTTGGACTGTTTTTGCTTTCACATACAAAACATCCGTTTTTTGATTTTTGATTTCATATGAAAATTCCCAAGAACTGTTGCCTATCTGAGAAACCCATGTATTCACATAAATGGAATCCCCAGGGAGAACAGACGAAACTAAATCCATCTCCACACGCGCTAAGACAAATGGAATGTCTTCAATTGTTGTAACAGATAAGTAGCGATTACAAAAATCGAGTCGTGCCAACTCTAAATATGCCGAATAACTTGCGTTATTCACCCTGCGCATCGGGTCCATATCATTAAATCGAATTTGAATTTCTGTTCGGATCATCTCTTGAACAAAAGTTTCAGATCGTCTTTGGTTGTCATCTTTATCCTAAAGTAAGATTCTGATTTCTACTCTTATTCTGAAATTGAGAGTTTGATTCCAACAGACCGAAATAATTTTCTTTCCTCTGCTGTTCTCCCAAAAATCGGCTCCAAAGATTCGGATTGGAGCACTTGGGAATCAATTCCAAGTGAGAGTAATACTTGGCGGATGTTCTGAATCCTCTCTTTTACCAATTTTCGATTTTTTGCTAAATTCCCAGATCTGTCTGCTGAACCCACAAGTAGAACAGAATCTAAGTTTTGATTTAGAAAAGGACTCATCCATTCTTTCAATTTTAGTATTTGATGATGTTCCAATTTAGATTCTCCCGCTTGGAAGTAGACGACACTTTCTACCATTTTGGATATAGGTTCTGTTGTATGTGATTGGGACAGATTGTACGAATGAAGAACACGATTTTGATTCAGTCTGTTTTTTTTTGGCCAAAGCCAATAGAGAAAAAGGAACAAACTAACCAAGATTAGGGAAATCCAAAACATACACCAATTAGACTAAAAAAGTAAGGCAAGAAATGAACAAACCGCTAGACAATTGATTCCCGATTTGGTAAAATCCTACATATGGATGCGACACGATCAAAAATTCTAACCATTGTTTTGTTCTGTGTTCTACTCTTCCAATGCAAACCCCCAGAACTTTCCAATGCATGTGATGGAAAATCAAAAGGTTATGCACTTGGATCACTCATCCGTTTTGTCACTGGGGATCGATCTCCTTCTTGCCTTCCCTCATTTGATTTCCAAGACCTATGGGGAGTTTTCCAAGCTCCTTCAGGTGATGTGGGAGTGAATGCCATGGCAAGTTATCGTGACCAAATCATCATCGGTGGAAATTTTCAGTTGATGGGACCTTCCACGGGTAGTGCGGCCTACTTACAAACATCAAATGGGAAAGTTGTTCCAAGCCGGTATTGTCGTTATCTAAAAATTGTTGGTACTACCTCAATTGCCATCCCCGATGGAGGTGGTGGATTTTATATCGGTGGAGAATTTTATTCGGTCCAAGGGGAAAATCGATACTCTGTTGCCCATATCTTACCAGGTTGCCAAGTGGATCGTGTGTTTAAAGTACCTCGTGATATAGCTGATGCAAGGGTAATCTATTCATTGGCACTAAATGGTGATCATTTGTATGTGGGAGGTAATTTTACTTCTTGGGGGGATACAAGTCAAAAATACCTCATTCGATTGAATCGTTATACGGGAGATATTGATACATCGTTTTCAGTACAAAACATTGATAATTCCGTATTCGATTTAGAAACACAATTTAATTCTCTTTTTGTTTGTGGTGAATTTTCACAAATAGCTGGAATTGCCAAACGAGGGATTGCAAAAGTTTCTCTCACAAATGGGACTCTTGATACATCGTTTAACACAGTGATTACGACAGGGACTTGTCTTGATTTGTCTTTGGGAACCGATTCCCAAGGTAGCCCAAACCTCTTTATCGTCGGCGACTTCACTGCACCTAGCAGAAGTTATGCTCTTTCGGTCACACCTGATGGCACATTGACAAATTGGAACCCCAATCCAAATGCACAGGTTAACTCGGTTCAACAATACCAAAACAAAATATTTTTAGGTGGGGCGTTCACAACGATAAACGGTGGAACCGTTTCCTCTTATCTGGCTGCTGTAAACCAAGATACTGGTACTCTTGTTACCAATAATTATGCCCTCAATGCCTACGTTGCCTCTTTACAAGTCATCGAAAACAATTTGTACATGAGTGGACAGTTTACAATCGTGAAAGGAATTCCTAGAATTTCGATGGCTTCCCTCAATCTTGCAGATGAATCTGTGACTCTATTTAATCCAAATTTTGAAGGTGTTATCAGTAACCCAGGATCTTCTTTTTTACAAGCAGGCAATGGGGTTGTGTTTGTTACCTTTGATCGTTCGACTGTGAATGTTGTTCCTAGAAATCATTTTGCCGTCATTGATGAATACACGGGAGCACCAATCGAAGGAACACCTAACTTTGATTTTCCGATCAAATCGATGAATGTGAATGGCAATCGATTGTTTGTGGGAGGGACGTTTACAAACATTGGAGGCCAATCCAGAACTTCTTTTGCCATTTTAGATTTGCCCCATTACCAAGTGAGCTCCACAAATGTTGTACTCTCGGGTTCCCCTGAAATCCGAACCATTACAAGTGATGAATCAAAAGTATATGCAGGTGGGATCAGTTTAGGCACTGTGAATGGCCAAACCAGAAATGGAGTGTTTGCATTAAACTTATCTGACCTCTCCTTAAGCAATTGGAATCCAGATTTAGGTGTTGGAAGTAGTGGAGAAAGTATCCTTGTTGTAAACGATCTTGTTTTCATTGGAGGAAGTTTTACCCAAATCAACGGAGTTGGTGGTTACCAAAATTTACAAGCGGTCGACAAACTCAATGGATTGAGAATGGATATTCCAAGTTCTTCTACCTTACCTGGTGGTCTTGTCTACAGTCTCGCGTACGCAAATTCCAAAATCTATATTGGTGGATTTTTTTCGAACATCACAGGGGTTGGATCCGTTGGGAATGCCGCCGTTTACGATTTAGGTTCACGCACGTTTCTACAACCAAATCCAGTCACAGCAGAAAATATGGTAAACTATGTGGCAACCTATCCAGATGGGAATGTGTTTTATGGAGGATCATTCGCAAACATCAATGGAGATACCAAGTACAATACCTTTGGAGTGTACCAATCTTATACCAATTCAATGAGCACTTGGAATGCAGGTTTTACGAATGTAGTGTACACATCCATGTTTAAAAATGGGAAGTATTACTTGGGTGGAATCTTTAGCGTCGCTTTACGGGAACTCAATGGAGGGATTGTTCGAAGCAGTTTATACGAATGAAAACAATTTCTTGTTAGTTGGACATTTGTCTCCAAAATCATCTGTGGTTGATCCCATTACAAATCTTTCCAAACCAAAACAGTCGACAAGGAGAGACCATTTTTAGAATGGAGTGAATGGTGCGATTTTTCCAAGTGTCACTTCGTCTTTTGATTTTATTCTCTGTCTATCTATCGCTTTGTTTATGTAAACCACCATCCTTAGAAAGCACTTGTGATGTAGAATCCAAATCATTTTTTCTATCATCCCTTATGAGATATGCCACAGGTGATAAATCTCCCTCTTGCCTTCCCGCCTTTCCATTTTTTGAAGAGTTTGGTTTGTATGGGGGAGTGTTTGGCCCACCCGCAAAAGTCTATGCAATGACATCTTACAGAAATCATCTTTTGATTGCCGGTGATTTTACATTCGCTGGACTCGCGACAGGAAGTGTATCTGTAATCCATCCACAATCGGGAGCCGCCGTTCCCAGCCGTTTTTGTCCATTTTTAAAAGTGAAAGGAGCCACCTATACTGCCGTAGCGGATGGCAGTGGAGGATTTTATATCGGAGGGGAATTCACCCATGTGCAAGGGTTCGCTAGAAGCCAAGTCGCCCATATCCTACCCGGTTGCCAATTGGATCCCAATTTTAATCCAGTTTCGGATCCTTCGCGTTCCATATACGCCTTACATGTACTAGGTGATAATTTATATGTAGGTGGTTTTTTTGGCTCTTGGGGATCTGGAACACAAAGTAATCTTGCTTCTTTAAATCGATACACTGGCCAATTGAATAACGGTTTTAATGCAGGGACTATCGATAACTTTGTTTATGCGATCACATCCTTTGGGTCTTCTCTTTTTGTGGGAGGTAGTTTTCAAACCGTCAATTCTATCTCCAAATCGGGAATCGTAAAACTCTCAGCTTCCACGGGTAGTATTGATTCTAGTTTTACAAGCCAACTCTCTGCCTCTGGATCGGCATTTGATTTGGTTATGGGTACGGATTTCCAAGGAAGTCCGATTTTGTATGTGGGGGGAAGTTTTACAACTCCTAGAAATAACGCAGTAGCCTTTTATCCAGATGGAACATTGACTTCTTGGAACCCAAATCCAAATGCTACTGTGGAATCCATCCAACAGAATGAAAACCAAGTTTATCTAGGTGGATCGTTTACATCTGTGACGGGAGCGGCCACAACTAACGGCCTTGTTGCAGTGGACAACCAATCGGGAACCGCCACAAATAACACATTTGGACTAAACCAATCTGTATCTACCTTACAAATCATCGGAAACCAATTGTATGCACTTGGCCAATTCACAGATGTGAAAGGGGTTCCCAGAAATTATGCAGCAGGTTTTGATCTACCAAGTGGAAATCTCACCAATTGGAATCCTTCCCTGGAAGAAGCAGTCACAAATCCTGGTGGTGCAGTGATCCCGTATGGAGGTGCACTGGCCCTAACATATGCTAAATCATCAGTGAATGTCCAAACAAAACGAAATTTTGTTGTGATAGATGAAGCATCTGGTGCACCCATTGATGGAACTCCACAATTTGATTATCCCATTAAATCCATTCACGTAAAAGACAATCATCTCTTCCTAGGGGGAAGTTTTGAAACCATCAATGGAATTGCGAGGAGAGGATTTGCGGTTCTCAATTTACCAAATTACGATTTAAATCCAACAAACTTACAAATCACAGACCCTTCGATTGAAATCAGAACCATCACAAGTGCCAATGGCCAAATTTTCTTTGGGGGAACAGGGATGACCACAGTTGCTGGTCAAACACGAAATGGTGTTGCTGCCATTTCATCGGAAACACTCCAACTCACCAATTGGAATCCAAACATTGGGGCAAATAGTGCCACTTCCATGCTTGTGATCGGTGATGCACTCTTTTTAGGTGGGCTCTACACAACCTTAAATGGAGACAATACCATCAGCAATTATCGTGCAGTGGATTTGGTGAATGGAACGACTATCTCCTTACCCTCCTCTACCAATTATCCATCGAGTGATGTGACAACACAAAGCCTATATGAAGGGAAAATTTATTTGGGTGGGATCTTCACATCCATTTCAGGCATAGGGAGTTTTCCAAACATCGCCATTTTTGACTTAGGCACACAATCTTACGTAAACCCATCTCCAATTTATGCAAATGGATTTGTGAATACCATTACTCCCAGTTTGGATGGGAGATTTTTTCTAGGTGGATCGTTTACGGGACTCAACGGGTCAACAACTTCCAATTATGCGGGAGCATTCCAATCAAAAACCAATACAATCATAAATTGGGCACCAAACCCTGATAATACGGTATTTTCAAGTATGTACAGAAATGGGAAATGGTATGTTGGTGGTGAATTTATCCATGCCTTCAACAAACCTTACGGTGGTATCTTTTTAACCGATTTAACGGAACCACCAAACAATTAAGAAAGTTATTTATTTTGTTTTTTTCTTACGTTTGAGAATGAACTGAATGGCTTCCTCACCTTTTTTGACACCTAGTAAAGCCGTTTTATAGAGTTTTGTGCGAATGGTGGTTGTGAGTTTGACAGGGAGAGGTTCGTCAGGAGCCACTGTGATGATCTTTACCCCTCTCGGTGGTTTCACCACAATTTCTCTCGCTAAATTAAAATGAAAATGGTGGAGTTTACGCATCATCCTTCGGATGGTTCTGTGTTTTGGGAATGCAAGTAAACTGGTTAGGCGAGTGAGCGGGCCTGATATATGCCGAATCGGAGAATTCATGATCACAACAATTTCTTTGTAACCTGCTTCAATGATATCTTGGATGGGAAGTGGATTGAGGATGGCTGCATCCGAATACAATTTCCCGTTTAACATGTGTTTTCCTCTGGTTGCAATTGGTAAAGAGGTTGCTGCTTTTAATAAATCAAAAACATTGCTGGATGTTGCTTTGATGTACTCGATGGAATGTGTGTGTAAATTGCTGACCGCTATCACAAAATGAGGCAATTTTTTGGAATCCAATGTTTCAGATTCCAAACGAACTTTTTTACGGATGATAAAATCGATAAGGTATTCTTGGTTTAAGAATGTTTTCCCTTGGAATGGGTGGAAGTAGGAAATCAGTTTTCGTCCAGAGAGGTCTCTGTACCAAACCCCAAGTGCTTTTTCACTTTTCACAGGTTCCACTTTCGGCATGGAAACATAATAAGCTGCCGCACAAGCCCCAGAAGAGACACCCACCACCAAATCAAAGTAATTTGGCCTAAGGAAGCGGTTCCAAGCGTAAAGCACTCCACCCGAAAAGGCACCCTTCATCCCACCACCTTCTACGAGAAGGGCCCGTTTTGTCCCTTTTGCCTTGGGAATTTTGGGAGTTTGGTATGGATTTTGTTCAGTCATAGGTCTCTACAAACCAGAGTCTTCCTACCCAGAATTGGTTGCAAAAACGATTCAAAAAAAATGAAAAGAGGACAATAAAAATCGCTACGAAGGCAATTGATTTGTATGCTCGGAATTCGTACCATTGAGATCGAAGTCGAAGGTTTAACCGTCAAGGGAACCTTACAATGGTCGACCCATTCCTTTTACCAATTGGAATTGTATGTCCCCTACTCTGGACCTGTGTATACATTTACGTTTCCAAAATTATTCCCACCCTTCCGAGATGAATCTCTTCTCGAAATTGAACAAAATGCGAAAAGCCATCTCCGTACTTTGTATTATAAATGTGAAGGCATAAAGAAGGAAATCCCTAAGATTGAAAGGACTCTCAAAGAGTTTTGGACAGAGATCCAATCAATCCCCGTACTTTCCCCAAGTGAGTGGAAACAAAAAAATGAATTTTTAAAAGAGGCAATGCTTGCAGGTTATATGGACAAAGCCATATACGAAAAAACAATTTATGATCTAACAACTGTCATGGAAAAAAAACAAAATGAACGTGAGAAACGTTGCGAATCATTTTTAATTCAGTACCTTCCCGAGTTTTCTCACTTACAAAATCATTTTTCGTGGATTCGATTCTGTTATGAATTCACAGAAAAAAAACACTTACTGCTTCTTTAAAAAATCCTTTTTCTTGCCAAAGAGATGCGGATGGGCTTTACTTTCCAATAGATGGGAAATTTATTTCCCGTTACAATAGAATAGAACTTGGAAATTAGCTATGCGACCAATGGACCAAATCACAGGCAAAGAACAAAAAAACCATGTGATCTTACACTATTTAATGAACCAGGAAATGAAAGCCAATTGGAATGGTCAGGTGCAAACCATGACGGTTTTACAAGAAGTGCCTGGTGGCGAAGAAATCATTGTACAATGGGCAGAAGTTTGGCCTATCGGTGAAGGATCGACTGTTGTTCTTTCCAAGTTACTTGCTCGTTATTTAGAACTCCATTGTACCTTTGTCAAACAATTGGCCCCACATAAAATCCAATTAAAGGTCGAAAAAGTACTCATTGCTAAAAAAGAAAGGTTAAACCCTCGATTTACCATCACCGAAGAAGGAATGGTCAATGTAACCAACATCGTCAGTTCCAAAACCATCATCGAAGCTAATATGTTTAATATCCCAACACTTGTACGTGTGAACTTTGAAGACTATCGCAAACGTATGATGGTTCGTTCTGGTGAAGCTGGGATTATGGATATTTTTAAATCAGGCATGGAACGTAAGTTTGATGTAGTGAAATCAACACAAAAGATTTTGTTCATCAAAGATGCAACCAATCCTGAAAGTTACCGAATGGACGCAGAAGGTTTTTTAAATTACGAAGATGATATCGAAGAGAATGTCGACAAACTCGCGTTTGTCGCTCGTGATAAAAAAATCAAATCCGAACTTATTTTACCAATTTTGTACAAAAACGAATTAGAAGAAATCATTCCGATTGGATATTACTTCTTACAAACCAAAGACAAAACTGTCACTGATGACGATTTAAAGTTTTACCAAACACAAATTGCAGAAATGATCGAAAGGATCAAAGATGCAAACCTAATGACAACTGTTGAAAAATTTCCTGTCATCGATTTATCTGCGACTGGTCTCAAACTTCGAATCACAAACAGTAGTTTGGTGGAAACACTTCCCAAACAAAAAGGAATTTTATTAGAATTGGTATTCAAACTACAAACACCATTCCGCTTTTTTGGAAAAATTGCTTGGTCTCATAAAGAAGAATCAGGTGATTTGCTTGTGGGTGTGGAATTTTCTGGAAAACGAACCTATGCTGAAAAAGTTCGTTTTGAAGAGAACATTGAAATCATCAAAAATAACGGTAGAACTGCCGCCTAAGTTTTTAACGAATTTCTAATTTGATCGTTTTTGTGAATTTGGGAATTTCGTAAGCACAAACATAGTATAACATCTTTAAGTCGATGTAATCGTAGGCTCTAGCCAAATCCTTTTGCCACATGGTATCCATTTTTTCCCAAGGAAGATTTGGGTACTTTTGTTTTTCCGTTGTGGGTATTTTTAAGGATTCCGATTGGATGGTTTTTAACATTTCTTCTGCAAAAAAACTATCGTGTTCCCCTTCTTTGAATTCTTGGATTTGATTTCGGAAAATAAAAGCTTCCAACTCTTTGCAATAAAAGACCAATTCATGAAACATGGTTTCAACTAAAAATTGAGAACTTAGTTAAGCTAGTTTTTTTCATTGGCAAAGTTCTGCCGTTTCTTTACCCTTTCGAAAGATATGAAACCATTCCTTTCCCTTTTGATTTCGATCATGTTTCTTTTGGTTCTCCCCATCGCGTCTGCAGAAAAAGATTTCCAGATCATTGACCTTGTCATTGGCAAAGGGGAGGAAGCGTTTTCCGGCTCTTATGTAACTGTTCATTATGTAGGCAAATTGCAAAACGGAACCAAATTTGATAGTTCCCGTGACCGCAACCGTCCTTTTGAATTCAATTTAGGGGCAGGGGAAGTAGTGAAGGGATGGGACAAGGGCATCAAAGGAATGCGTGTCGGTGGCAAACGAAAACTCATCATCCCACCAGAACTTGGGTATGGAAGTAAACGTGTGGGAAACATCCCTCCTGATTCCACTCTCATCTTTGAAGTCGAACTGTTAAAGATCTATTAGTACAAAGACTTAACTAGTTTCGAAGATTCGAAAGAAAGGAATTTCGATTGGGGAAATTCCTTGACAAGACCTAGAATCATTCTATGCTGTTTCCTCTATGGAAAGGAAACAAATTTTAGCGACCACCTCTCTTCTCGTACTCTTCGTACTTCTCCTCACAAACTGCAAACCCAAATCAGACTCTGATGAAGAAACCTTACTTTTGTTAGCGGCGGCTGCAAGCATTCGCACTTGTGCCAATACAGCATATACAGGAACCACTGTTGTGAACTCCACTGCCACCTTGGATACCAATACAGATTGTATCACTGGTATGACCTCTTCTATGTCAGCAGACTTACCTGCCTGGATCCGAAACAATTTTAAATGTGCCGTAGGTTCTGTTTCGGGAAGTAATTATGTATTCCGTTCGCAAAATATCCCGAATAACAAAAGTTTTTATTTTGGTTCCACATCTCCCATGTATGAAGCACTTGCCAGTGGTCAAAAATCTGCTGGGAATAACCAAATTTCGTCTCAGTGTTTGGTGTATACCATCCCAAGTTCTCCTTCTGAAAAACTCACTAACAAAACAGGTACCCAAAGTGGGTATGCTTCCGTTGGGATCACTGTGAATGGACTTGCCATTTTTAATAATGCAGCAGCTGCCCCTGATACATTATCGACAGAAGCCCAAACCTTTGATAAGTACAATGGCCACCCACAAAATGCAGGGATCTACCACCACCATTCTCAACCATTGAATGTTACAAACGACAATGCAAATTTGATTGGGATGTTAATCGATGGATACCCAGTTTATGGGCTTAAATGTGATAATGGTACTTCTGGAACTGGCGATGACGGCAACCCAGGTACGGTAGGACCAGCTCTTGACTCAAATCACGGTCATACAGCAGTTACAGTCCATTTCCCGTCAGGCGGAGGAATTTACCATTACCATTATGCGTATGATTCAACTGCGACAATCAATACCCTAATTGGTTCTTATTTCCATGGAACACCAGGAACGGTTTCCAACTAACAAGGTCTTGTTGTTCCCACTTCAATTTGTCTTTGTTTCTGTTTTGTTTTTCCTTTCTTTGTCTTGTGGCAAAGAAACGGTCAAACAAGGAGACAAAGACCTTTCGGAAGACCAAAACCATTTTCTTTTGTACAAGGGAAAACCATTCAATGGGTTTTACGTGGCTGAAAATGCCGTACTAACCGAAACTTATGAAACCGAATTTTACAAAGGTGTACCTCATGGAAGTTATACGGTAAAATCCTTTTCTGGTGTCTTACTCGAATCTCGGCACATTCGGTATGGACAAAAACATGGAACCCAAACCTTGTACTTCCCATCGGGAAAGGTCCGCCAATCTTCGGAATATGATATGGGAGTCCCAATCGGCGAACATTTGGAATACTTTGACAATGGGCAATTGGCAACCTACCAAACCTTTTTCCCTTCTGGGAAACCAAAGGTGGTGAAAAAATGGAACAAACGGGGGCAAATTTATTTGAACCAAGTGTTTTTGGAATCGGGAGAAAGTTTTGGCCGACCAGGGAGTAAACTCTGTGATCCCATCCCGGAAGGAATAGAGAACCCAACTGGTATGATCCCACAAAATACTTCCACCAAACTATGATAATACGATAAAAAGAAAGAGTCCCTTTTTGCAAATCTTTGAAACAAAACCAAGTCCGAATGGAATGAAACCAAATCTCTATTTTGGGAAATCTTTTTCCAAATCCACTTCCCTCTTTCTATTCTGTTTCTTTTTTTCGTTTGTATTGGGTACTTGTAAGGAGTACCAATCTTCTCCGGAAACGGATTCTTTGCCCTATTTTTTAGGAAAAGACTTTGATCCCATTTGGACAAAAGCTCCAAACGAAACCTCTGACTTACACCAAATCCCCGAAGGGTTCAAACTCACAAACCATTTGGGAAAACAAATTTTACTCAGAGAACATTCACCTAAAATCAGTTTGGTTGTTTTCTTTTATGCAACCTGCCGTGGGATTTGTCCGATGATCACTAAAAATATCATCCAAATCGAACCACAGTTATCCGAATTCAAAGACTTAGAAATTAGTTCCATCTCCATCAATCCCAAAGAAGACACACCTGCAGTCCTTTCCAAGTACCGCACTCTCTACAAAATCCAAAATCCAAACTGGAATTTTTATACAGGGGAACCTGAAATCATTGAATCGTTTGCCAAAACCACATGTGGGGCGGAAGTAGAAGGATTTTCTGTGGAAAAAAACAAATATGAATTTGTTCATACAGAAAATATTTTTTTATTTGATGGGAAAAAATACCTTCGTGGGATTTACCGCGCCAAAGGAACTGGCGACATACAGAGATTAGTTGCTGACCTTAGGATCCTCACCAAACAAAAATAGTGGATGGGGTTCCTAAGGGAGAAAGAGAGAAAGAATCGAAAGGATTAGGGTTCTTAATTTTTGATTTTATACCCAGTGCGAAAGATGAGCCATGTGACTGCCAAACAAACCGAAAGGAACACAAGGATCATCCCAATACTCACAGACAAAGCCACATCCGCTCGTTCAAAAAAACTATAACGAAACCCACTCACCAAATACAAAACTGGGTTAAACATACTGATTTTTTGCCAAAAACTTGGTAACATTTGGATCGAATAAAAACTCCCCCCGAGAAATACAAGAGGTGTGATCACAAGCATCGGAATCATTTGTAATTTTTCAAAACTGTCTGCCCATATCCCAATCACAAACCCAAACAAACTAAAACTAATGCAGGTGAGTAAGAGAAAAAATACCATCAGGAATGGATGGTCAATGCGAATGGGAACAAAAAAGGAAGCGGTAATGAGCATAAGAATTCCCAACATGAGAGACTTGGTTGCCGCAGCTCCCACATACCCAATCACAACTTCCCACATCGTCACAGGTGCCGAAAGGATTTCATAAATGGTTCCATTGAACTTGGGAAAATAAATCCCAAAGGATGCATTGGAAATACTTTCCGTGAGGAGGGATAACATCACAAGGCCCGGCACAATAAAACTTCCATAATGGATTCCGTCAATTTCTTGGATCCGAGACCCAATGGCAGATCCAAACACAATGAAGTACAAAGATGTGGAAAGAACTGGAGAGGCTATACTTTGTAATAGAGTACGAAATGTACGAGCCATTTCAAATCGATAAATTGCTTGGATGGCATGGAAATTCATACGGTCTCCTGTAATAACTGAACAAAAATTTCTTCTAAGCTACTTTGTTTTGTGCTCAAATCACTGAATTGGATTTTTTCTTTTTTGAGATCATCCAAAAGTTTGGTCATCACACTACTATCATCCGAACGGTCATACGTGAAAACAAAGGTGGTATTGTTATCAGAAAGTTCGAGTTTGTACTTTGATAACGACTTTGGAATCGATTTGATTGATTTTTTCAATTCAATTCGCAATTGTTTGGTTCCCAATTGTTTCATGAGTTTGTCTTTGTTTTCGGTGAGGAAAATTTCACCCTTTCGGATCACAGAGATTCGGTCTGCAATTAACTCTGCCTCTTCGATATAGTGAGTTGTGAGGATGATCGTGACTCCATTGTTACGAAGGGATTCTACAATTTTCCACATATCCTTACGGAGTTCCACATCCACACCAGCACTTGGTTCATCCAAAAACAAAATTTTTGGTTCGTGTGACAATGCTTTGGCGATGAGCACCCGGCGTTTCATTCCACCAGATAAAGTCATAATCCTTTGGTCTTTTTTGTCCCAAAGGGAAAGTGATTTTAATACTTCTTCGATGTATTTTGGATTAGCCGGTTTTCCATACAACCCCCGTGTAAAACTCACACTCGCCCAAACGGTTTCAAACGCATGGACACTGAGCTCTTGTGGGACAAGACCAATCAGAGATCTTGTTTTTTTAAATTCTTGGATGATATCATGCCCATCCACTTTCACCTCACCGGCACTAGGTGAGACAATGCCACAGATCAAATTGATCAGAGTGGTTTTCCCGGCACCATTCGGTCCAAGTAGGGCATGGATTTCTCCCTCGCCCACTTCCCAATTTACGGTTTTCAGTGCTTGGAATCCATTGTCATAGGACTTGGAAACTTGTTTTACAGTTAGGATTGGTTTCAAACGGTTTCATCCTTCCAGCCAATGTCACTGAGGAAGTCGTCATAACCACCATCATAGACAAAAACTCGGTCATCATCGAATACAATGAGTTTTGTGGCTACAGCGCGCAAGTGCATTTCGTTGTGGGTGACCATGATGACAGATCCATCAAAGTTATCAATCGCCTCAATGAGGGAGTCACAGGATTGCATATCCAAGTGGTTTGTTGGCTCATCTAAGTAAAGTAAGTGGCATGGGGTCACAAGGATTTTTCCAAGTAAAACTCGGCTCTTTTCACCCCCAGAAAGCACTTTGATTTTCTTCAGTGCGAGGTCTTCTGAAAACATCAAACCACCGGCAATGTTACGAGCTTTCCCTTCTGAACAGTTGGGGTCAGCACTCATGATCTCTTGGACAACCGTATTACTTTCGTTCATATTCAATTTGTTAGTCTGTCCAAAGTATCCTTCTTTTAAGATGGGGTGTTTTTTTACACTTCCCGTTACAGGAGTGAGTTCACCTGCAATCAATTTTAGAAGGGTTGATTTTCCTTTCCCGTTTTTTCCGATGATACAAATCCGATCTTCAGGCCCAACACTGATGGAAAAATTTTCAAATAAATACGGAGATTTTCCATCATAGGAAAATGATACATCCTCTACGCTTAACATTTGGTTGGCGGAAAAAGGTGCACTGTTAAAATACAATTCCATATCTTCGATGGTATCGAGTGCCTTCATCTCACCTTGTTTTTCTAATTTTTTGACACGTGATTGTGTGCGACTTGCAAAACTCGCTTTTGCTTTAAACTTCGCGATGAACATCTCTTCTTGTTTGCGTTTTTTTGCCTCGTTCAGTCGAGTTTTTTCATAAATTTCTTCAGCTTGGTTGATTTGTGTGTATAACTTTTCTGTATCACCTTGCACTTTGATTGCCTTTGTGCGGTGGATAGCCACTGTATGAGTCACAACACTGTCCATAAAACTTCTGTCGTGAGTGATGAGAATGATTTCTCCTTCCCATTCTCGAAGGAATTCCTCTAACCAACGTATGGTGACAATGTCCAAGTAGTTGTTTGGTTCATCTAATATGAGCATGTCGGGTGCAGATACTAAAAGTTTTGCCAAGTTCATACGGATTTGGTACCCACCCGAAAATTCATCGGGGCTACGTTCCATGTCTTTTTCGGAGAACCCAAGTCCAAATAAAATCCTCTCGACTTTCCAAGTTTCGTACTCATCCCCTTCTGGTAAACCTAGTGCACATTCTTCGAGTACGGTTGGTTTGGTGAAGACCAAATGTTGTTCTAAATGGCCAATGCGGTATCCCTTGGGGATGGTGATGTTTCCCGAATCGGGTTCTGTTTTTCCTTGGATGATTTGGACAAGGGTTGATTTTCCATGTCCGTTACGCCCGACGAGGCCCACCCTTTCCCCGCGATTCACACTGAATTGTAAGTCATCAAATAAAACGTTTCCATTGAATTGTTTGTTTAAGCCAGATATTTTGATCATATAATTTCCGAAGGGAGAGTAGAGATAAAACCAAGATGCAAAAAGTATCCGAAAGGACGAGTAGAAAGAACTGGAATTAACTGTGTTTTTTAAGGATTTGGTGAAAAATTTCTGACATAATTACAAAGGAACAAACGTTTGAAATTATGAACTTTTTTTGACCACTGAAGAAGCCGAAACTCTACTGTGCGAACTTATCTTTTGTGTATATTAGGAGGCCTTTGTTTATTCGGAGTGGACTCGTCTTACTCCAATGGAAACTTACAGGTGGCCTTTGGCGCAGAAGAAAACTACCTCCTCGTTCGTTCCCTCGATTCCAGTATCATCCATTTAGGTGATGCAGAAGATAAATTGGAATACCGATCCATTATCGATGAATACTTACGTTTCAAAAGCCTTCATATCCAAGGAAATTATGGAGAAGCCTACCTTGCCGTTCGTTCCACTCAATACAAACTCATACAACTCTACGACAAAATTCTTACAAAAAACATAACACTTGTTCGCAGTGAACTTGAGATACTCGGTAGAAAAGCAAGAGACAAAGAAAAAGCACAAACAAAGGCTTTTTTACGTTTGGCGTTACGTGACGTAAGTGAAGCGGAACAAAAATTGGTGATGGCAAGGAACATGCGTCCCTATTTGTATCTTTTGAAACTGCGAGAAATGTTATTTGCTCTGAAGATTTTAAAACATTCAGGGAAGTTTGTTATTTTTTTGAATTTACTCCATGATGGCCAGTACATGGATTCCATAGAGTTTTATGATTTTGATACCATTGAATCAGAACTCATCCGTGGTTTTGGTTCGAGTTCCAAATACCTCGCCATCCATTACGACAATGCCTTTCTCCCTTTTCGAGAAGAAAGTATTTATGAAGACAAAATGACAAATTTCAAAACCCAAACCATCAACCAAAACGAAACACTGAAATAAAATCTGTGTTGGCTAATCGATTTATCGTTAATGGTAACCCGATTAGGAAGTTTTTAATTGGATGTAGTCCCTTGCACGATTCGCTTTTTCTTTTGCTTCCTCAATGGATTTGCCGAGAGCTAAACTAACACCCATTCGGCGTTTCCCAATCACTTCTGGTTTTCCGAAGATACGAATGTCAACTCCTGGAATCGACAAAGCTTCTTTTAAACCCACGTATTCTGGTGACTTGGTATCCCCTTCGAGCAAAATCGCAGAACTAGCAGCAGGTGTTTGGAAGATGAGTTCAGGGATTGGTAGGCCAAGAAGTGCTCTCGCATGTAACGAAAATTCAGAAATATTTTGAGAGATGAGGGTGACAAGGCCTGTATCATGTGGTCTTGGAGAAACCTCACTAAAGTACACTTCGTCCCCTTTGACAAAAAGTTCCACACCAAAAATTCCGAAACCACCAAGCCCTGTGGTGACTTTTTCAGCAATTTGTTTTGCGGATTCTAATGCTAAATTTGACATAGGTTGGGGCATCCAAGACTCCACATAATCCCCGTTTACTTGTCTATGCCCGATTGGTGGTAAAAAACTTGTGCCACCAATGTGACGGATAGTGAGTAAGGTAATTTCAAAATCAAAAGGAATAAATTCTTCGATGATCATCTTTCCTTTGCCTGTACGACCACCCGTTTGGCCATACTCCCATGCTTTGTGGATGTCGGATTCTGTTTTGATGAGACTCTGTCCTTTACCAGAAGAACTCATGATGGGTTTTACCACACAAGGAAATCCTATCGTATGGATGGCTTTTGTAAAATCATCTTCTGTGTCTGCAAAAAGATAAGCAGATGTTTTTAAACCTAATTCTTTTGCTACGAAGTTTCGAATTCCCTCACGGTTCATTGTGAGGTTAACTGCTTTGGCACTGGGAATGATTTTAAATCCTTCGGATTCCAAACGGACTAAAGTTTCTGTATGGATGGCTTCTATTTCAGGCACAACATAATTTGGCTTTAACTCGCGTATGGTGGCTTCTAATTCTTTCGGATCGAGCATATTGATGACACGAGATTCTTGTGCCACAAGCATTGCAGGTGCATTTGGATAACGATCCACAGCGATGACATGGACACCCAATCGATTGGCTTCAATCGCTACCTCCTTTCCTAATTCTCCTGAACCAAGAAGGAGGAGTTTTGTTGCCTGTTTCGTAAATGGTGTTCCTATCATAATCGTAAAGATTTCGATACCTAGTTGTACGACAAGAACGAATCGTTACATCAGATAACGTTTTCCGAGTTTGTCTCTTTGGTAAATATTGGCACCCATGCGGATGAGTAAGTCAGACAATTCTCCGAGACCATCAAAACTATTGGCAATGTGAAGTGCAGTGACACCACTCGGATCTGCTGCATTGGGGTTTGCGCCTGCATATAATAATGTTTCCACTGCTTCGATATTTCCTGATTCAGCTGCTTTATGAATTGGATACAAACCCATGTTATCTGGTTCGTCTGGGTTCAGACCAATGGCGAGTAATCGTTTTAAAAAATAGAGATCGGATACCTCAACCACTGCAAGCCCAAGTAACAAAGCCGACTCAGTTAAACAAATTTTTTTTAATTCTACATCGGATAACAATAAATCAAAACTATCTCTGTCACCCCTAGTGATAGCAGAACACAAACTGCGAAGTCGAATATTGGATTTTGATTTCAATGCGAAATCGATTATGTTTTGGATCATACCCATATCGTATCACTTTTCCTTGTTTGTTTGCTTGTAAAAATGAGACATTTTTTCATATTCTGCAAACCAATCTTTTGGGATCGTACCCGAATTTCGTTTAAAATCATGGTTAAAATGGGACTGGTCTGCATATTCAAAATTCTGCGCGATATCAGTTAGACGAAGATTCGGATTGTTTGTTTGGTAATGTTCGGGATTCCTTACAAGAGTTAAAACACGATGGACAGAACGGTATTCGGATGGATTGAGTCCAATAACTTCCTGGAATTTTCGTTCCAATTGTTTCCTGGAGATGCCTAATTTTTTTGCAAGGGAATTGATACTAGTTTTGGGTTGGTTCAGTTCCATCAGTGCAAATCGAACATAGGTTGGAACTTCTGTTTGTTTCCCTGGAAAGTTTTTTAAATACTCAGACAAGGATTGGATGATATCCGTTTCTTCTACGTTTACTCTTTGGAAAATTATCTCCAATTCAGAGTTAGGTGGTATTTCAGGGAATTGATTTTTTAGAGGCAAACCTTGTTTGGAAAATAGCGCATACAAAGATGCCACATAAAAACGGATGGAAACCAAGTTTAATTGGGAAGGTGAAAGAACACGCCACCTTCTTGTTTGTGGACCAACCAAATGGGATTTTGGCAATAAAAAGGTCTCACCCGATTCTGTTTCTACCATAGGTGGTTCTCCCAAATGAAACACCATCTCACATTCGTAAGACGGTATGATCCAAGGGAGTTCATTTGATTTTACCTCCCTCCAAATCCAAAACTCTTTGATAAAAGTTTCCCATTCAAAAGGAGGTTTTAAAAACAAAATATCCACAAAAAGGTTCCTAGTGTTTCTCTCTTTTTTTAGTTATTTCCATCGACTCATGCGAAGGGCATTGAAGACAACAGAGACAGAACTAAACGCCATTGCAGCACCACTCACCCATGGAGCAAGTAAACCGGAAGCAGCAATCGGAATTCCGAGTAAATTATACCCCAAAGCCCAACCAAAATTTTGGCGGATATTAAGAACCGTATCCTTTCCGATTTTGATCAAATCCACAATCCTTTGGATATCACCATTCACAAGTACAACATCCGCAGTGCTGATTGCAATGTCAGATCCAGTTCCCATCGCAATTCCTACACCAGCAGAAGCAAGAGCAGGAGCATCATTGATCCCATCTCCCACCATGGCACTATGGATATTGGAATCCTTCAGTTGTTTTATGATTTTTGCTTTTTCTTCGGGTAACAAACTGGAATATACTGCAGTGATGCCCACAAGTTTGGCGACTTTGTTTGCAGCGATTGGATTGTCTCCTGTTAAAAGGACGGGTTCTACTCCAATAGAACGTAAGTCGTCAATCGCTTGTTTTGCGGATTCACGAACTTGGTCTTCGATGCGAAAAACAATCATCCCATCGATCTTCCCTTTGATTCCAACAAATACCAAACTCACACCTTCACTAATCCACTCTTCGACACCAGTTTTGATATCGAGTGGAATCAAAAACCCCTTCTCTTCCGCAAACAATTGTTTGCCGGCATAATACAAATTGCCTTCGATTTCAGTTTGGATTCCCCCACCAGGAGAAGTGTTAGTTTTTACAATCCCAAGATCACTAGAATAAAAGTTTTTCTCTTTTCCAAAGTCCAAAATGGCTTTTGCCAAAGGGTGATCGGATGTTTCTTCCATTGCAAGCACATGACCAAATACCAAGGATTTTTGATCTTCCGAAACACCAGTGGCGAGAACACCTGTTACTTTAGGTTTTCCTTCTGTGAGAGTCCCCGTTTTATCAAAGAAGATCATATTGATCTTTGCAACTGATTCCAATGCCTCTGCACTACGAAAGAGTATCCCTCGTTTGGCAGCCCGTCCCGTTCCAACAAGGAGTGAGATCGGAGTTGCAAGTCCAAGTGCACAAGGACATGCAATCACAAGGATGGCGATACTTGTTTCGATCGCATTTGTAATGTCACCTGGTGTTAGAACAAAGTACCAAACGATAAAGTCTAGGACACTAAGGGCAATGACAACAGGTACAAAGTATGCTGATATCTGGTCTGCAATTCTTTGGATCGGGGCTTTGGTTCCAAGAGATTCCTCTACTGATTTAATGATATGGGATAAAGTGGTATCATTCCCTACTTTCATGGCTTTCACAACCAGTGATCCGTTCCCATTCACTGTTCCACCGAGGATTTTATCTCCTAGTTTTTTTTCCACTGGCATACTCTCACCAGTTAACATGGATTCATCGGCAAAACTCTCTCCTTCTGCAACAATTCCATCCATTGGAAATCTTTCGAGTGCCTTAACAAGAACCAAGTCACCTTGTTTTAAGTATTCATTGGGGACTTCTGTCCAAACACCATTCGATTTTACTGTTGCAGTTTCTGGACGAAGCGAAAGTAATGCTTTTATCCCATCACTACTTTTCCCTTTAGCCATATGTTCAATCCACTTACCACCTAATATAAATGTGATGAGGACGACTGAGGTTTCAAAATATAAGTCTTTTCCAAAGATGCTATATCCAAAAGCTGCTGTTGTTCCAATCACCACTAGTACATCCATATTGGCTGTCCCATTGCGAAGTGCACGATAGGCAGATTGATAAAAAGGAAACCCTATCAAAAATTGAACAGGAGTTGCAATGATCATCTGCACCCATCGGTCCATCAAAATATGGGGCATCGGTAAAAAGGATAAAAATTGGAAATGTGTTACCATCCCATAAAACAAAGGAAGAGAAAATAAAGTCGAAAGGATAAATCGAATTTTTAAAACTCGAATGTGATCTTTCTGTTTTTTTTCTGTTTCTGATTGTTTGTTTGGATCATGTTCCGTTGCTTGGTAACCAAGTGACTCCACTGTTTTTAAGAGTGTATCAACTGGTATTTGTTCTTCTGCTCTAAGGAAAACAGATTCACGAGCAAAATTAACTCTTACTTCCGATACACCTGGGAGTTTAGAAAGGCCCTTCTCAATTCGAAGGGCACAATTCGCACAGGTCATACCAAAAAGATCTAACGTATGTTCTGTGGTTTTATTTGGCGTTTCCAAGGGTATAACCATCCTCACTCAAACGGTTTCGGAGTTTTTCCAACTCCTCTTCTGTCAGAGTCTCATTCACTGATACAATTTCATAATCTACATCAGCAGTTGCTTTTTTACCATTTTCAGCAAAAATTTTTTCTACAGTCATCTTACAATGATTACAAGTCATTCCTTCAATTTCATACTTAACCATGATGGTGCTCCTTCTTCTCTTCTTTCATTTCATTTAATGGCAGTTTGTATTTTACCTCTGCCCCTTTTTGCCCTTTCCAAACAGGAGAAAGACGTAACTCTCCTTCTGTTAGTGTCATCCCTTTGGGTAATTCACAGTAAAAGTGATCTGGATGACCAGTGCACTTCAGGCTAACTTCTTTGCCGGCATTCACAATACTAGCACTGACATTCGAATTTTTGGAAGTCGGATTTTCAAAGTTGATATCCAAAAGATACACTTTAAAGCCGAGATTCTGGTAGGCTAAAACTTCTGTGTGAAATGCGCCTGGCATCCTGATCACACCTCCATTTGGACCCGGTTTGTGTTCTCCATGCGCGGCAATGGGTTGGATTGCGAGAAACGCAGAAAAAGCAGTGATTTGAATTAGATTTTTCATTGTTTTATGTTAACTCCTTTGTTATCATGAATCCCAGTGTAAACCTTCCAATCGTTGGAAGGTCTATAGGCGATTTCTTTTTTTTTACGTTTTTTTTTTCATTTTTTTAAAAAAAATTTTAGGAGGAAAATTGTGAATATTGGGGAACTTTCCAAATCTTCCGGAGTTGGAGCAAAACTCATCCGTCATTACGAAAGTATTGGCCTGATCCCAGAGACAAGAAGGAATGACAATGGTTATCGATTGTATTCAGAAGAAGACGTACACTATGTACGGTTTATCAAACGATCAAGAGAACTTGGATTTTCGCTAGAAGACATCAAAAGTTTGTTAGGACTTTGGAAAAACAAATCCAGAAGTAGCAAACAAGTGAAACAACTTGCCGAAAAACACCTCGAAGATCTCAATTTAAAATTAAAACAAATCAAAGATATGGCAGATACCTTAAAACATTTGGTCCACAATTGCCATGGTGACCATAGGCCTGATTGTCCTATCCTAAAAAAATTAGAAATGGAATAGAAAAAAAAAGTTACATGGATTGTTTGATCACATCTGCAATCAATCGATTTGCTTTTTCATTGAAGTGGATGTCTTCTTTTTGCAAAAGTTGTTTCTGATTTCTAAAACTTTCACGCATATCGATCAAATTTACATGGTTTGATTTACTAAAGATTCGTAACTCCTGAATGAATTCTGAATCTCCAACTAACCAATTTGGATCCATCGGAAATCCTATTTTTTTGTACACAGAAAATCGTTTTGGATCAAATTCCACATCCAGCGGAATGTAAATCATTGTGAACTTCTTATGATTAGCATTTAAGTCAGAAAACAAACTTAATAATACACGTTGCCATCTTTTGAAATTCTGATTGGATACTGAATTCACATCCAAGGATTCTTTGAAATAATTTGGACTTATGGAATACAAAGTTTGAAAGGGAACAAATGTTTCCTCACCAGTTTCTTCTTTCTCAGAAGGCGGGGTACTGGGACTAGTTTGGTAGTTGGTATTTGCAAACTTTTGAATCTCAACTTCCATTCTCTTTTGGACGGAATCAAAATATTGTTTTTTCAAAACATACCAAGTGTAATTGGGAAGAAAAAATCCCAAAACTTTCGTGTACCATTTTTGTTTGTCTACGAAGTGGATATAATCAGGAGTCTCCCCTGATTCATAAATATCATTGCCATACACAACTAAGTACACATGTTCAAAAGGAATATGATTTTTGATCTCTTGAAAGATTGCATATTCATTTTCCAAGGTAAATCCAGGCATACTTACATTTGTCCATTGGCAATTTGTTTCTTCATTTAAGATTTCAGAAAATGTATCCTTCCAAAAAATACCAGAACCAAACGTTTGTGAGTCTCCTAAAAATAGAGAGTGGCAATTTGGTTTGTTTTTTACAGTTGATTCACGAATTCCAAATTTCCCAATTTTACCAGGTTCCGGTACACCTTTCCTAAAAAATGGAATTGTTTGCTCTTTGGGATAATGAAAATATCCATAAGGCAAATTGTATTGGAATTGATGTTGGTCACACCACCGTAGTCCAAAAAAAAGTGTTACCATCACAGAAAGGAATAATCCCAGTTTTAACCATGAACTCGATTTTGATTGTAAAACTACTTTTTTCATTGATGGTACTTTGATTTGATTTAATTGTGTTAGTTTCGATTGCAAATGATCCATTCTAAAAAAGCAATAGGTTTCTTTTATTGTGTTGGTTTTTTAGCCATCCTTTTTTTTTCCTACAAAACAATTCCAACCGTATCTTTCTCTGATTTTTCATTGTTTGAATGGCAACTAAAACTAGTTTTGAAAGGGTCTTTACATTTACCTTATTCCTTTCTCACTACAGATCCCAATTTAGAATTTTTCCCATTACCAAATGTTTTCTTTCACCTAACAAAAACTAACATCGATTCAACATTTCCAAATTTGTATCCTATTTTATTTTCTCCCTTTTATTGGATCGGAGGAAAATTGGGGATACAATTGATCCAATTTTTACTTTTCTTTTTGTCTATATGGCTCTTTTTTTTAATCAAACGAGACCATCTACTCTCTCTTATCCTTTTATTTGGATCTTTGATTCCCATTTATACCAATTTAATCCATGATACTATTTTTATCTTTTTCTTAGAAGTTCTCTTATTTTATAACCTCCATAAACAATACCCATTCTTTGTTTCCTTACTCAGTTTATCTTTAGTATGGATGAGACCCGAATTTGTTTTTGTGATTTGTTTACTTCCTTTTTATTTTGAATGGAAAAACATTTGGAAACAATACCTGATGTGGTTTGGATTCTTTCTTTTTCTTTTTATCACCACCAATTTTATTTTCTTTTCTACCGTTTTCCCGCTTCGTCTGCTCAAAAATTCAACTTACCACTGGAACCCAGAAATCGTGGTATATCTATTTCGATTGTTAATCGAACAAATCCCGGCATTCACTTTATTTTTAGTTTTAGTTGTCATAGGTGTTTTCCAAAAAAAATTCAAATTACAGTTTCTCATTTTAATCTTCTTTACTTGTTTGATCCTTGTATTCTCACCAAACACAGGTGGTCACAATACACCTAGATATTTATTTTGTTTAGTTCCTTTTTACGTTCTCTCATTCCATTCCAATCTTTTGGAAACATTACACCGAAAGAATTTTACAATGATTCTTGTGGTAGTACTCACAATCTATTCTGTTTACCAGTGGCAATACCAAACAAAGGAATTGCTTAAAATTTCAAAATTCCAATCCAATACATTGGCTTCATTAAACCAAATCCCAGAACAAACAATTGTATTTAATAATTCTGATTTTTCCTTTGTTGCCCTACCACTCATCGAACAAAACAAAAACCTATTTTTACTAAGGGAAAATCCTGAAAAGAATGCCTTTAGCACATTTTTGGTAAGTAACCACATCAATTCCTTTGTGTTTGTCGAATTACCTCCGTCTCCCTACGCAATCCCCAACCCACTAGTAATTCCCAATTGTGACAAGGATTGCCAATTCCACCTTGTAGACCAATCAACCTTGCCAAACGCAATGTTGCCGATTATGGTAACTCGTTACAATCGCTCATTCCCAAGAAATTAATTTCTCGCTTGATTTCTGAAATGATTGCATCCATCCTTTGCCAGGTAAAAAAATGACTCAATCAAAACAATGCCCAAGTTGTGGTAGCACCAATATATACCAAGAATCTGCAACCGTATACCGGTGTTCTGATTGTTTCGACAAACTGCCATCAGGTGCCATTTACGACACACCACCTCCCAAAGTTTATGGAACACAAAAAAATTCAGATCCCAATCAATTTACAAAATACAAATACATTATTTTGTCTGTCGTGATTGGTTGGATGATCCTGGGGAGTACATTCACCGCATTATTCCAAAACATCACAACTACATCCACACAAGTAGACGAAAGTCAAAACACCATTATTGATCCAAACAACAATCTATCCGAAATTCATCCTGAAGGGGATTTTTATTACACGAATGAATTACCTGATAGTATTGGAAATTCTTACTTTGTAGGAACATTTACAAATACGAGTGGATCTGATTTACTCATGCCAAAATTCACTGTAACCTTATTCAATGAAGATGGGTCAAGCATTGGTTCCAGTGATGGGTATGGAGAAAAAAATCTAGTCACAAATAATGAATCTGTTATATTTGAAGTTTTGTGGTCCAAAATTCCGAAATACCATCATTACGAAATTTCAGTTACCGCAACAACTCACGAGGGAGATTTAAATCGACCCGATTTGGTTTTAAAATCAATAGAACTAAAAAAAATTAAAAACAAAGGCACTATGCTAATTGGGAAAATCCAAAACCAAGGGACTACCATTGCCAACTTTACTCGCATCAAATGTTTGATCATTGGAAGTGATAATTTAGTGAGTGATTACGGAACTATTGTTTTAGAGAAAGAAGATTTTTTACCAAAGGAAACACAAAAGTTTTCCTTTGAGTTTTACCGTACAAATGAATTTCCAACTTTATACTATTGTGAAACTGATGGTATGAATAAAGAAACAAATACAAACTAATCCCATTGTTTGTGTAGGACTTGGTAAAAGTTTTCGATGGATTTGTCTAAATTATGGGATCGCCAATAAGGATTATTTTCTAGAGAGATTTGTACATGTTTCACTACACTCCGAATGAAACTGGTTCTGTCGATTTTTGATCCACTTTCAAGTTTTTCGAAAGTAGTTTGTCTAGCCGATAACTCTTTTTTCAGTGCAGAAGAAATCACCAAAACCGCATCATCTGTTGTTAGGCGGTGTTCCATTACAAGCAACTCCGCTGCTTCCTTGATCAATTTCAGTTGGCGATCACTTACGGACATAGTTGAGAAACTATTCGTACGATTTGAATCCTAAAAAACAAGACAGAATTTGTATTTTGTCATGAAAAATTCTTTCAAATTTTCCAATACGGAAAAAAAAGAGAGAACATTGGCAGTAGTGATTCAAATCAAAAACGAGGACATTTCCTTCGATGGGTTGAGTGGGTTTCGAGAAAGGATTATGTCTACCATTCAAAATTCAAAAGAAGATGTACAACTCGATTTTTCGGAGATCACGATGTCCTTGGATAGTGCAACGATTGGTGAATTGATGAAATACCATGCCGCACTTGAATCTCAAAATCTTCAGTTAAAACTATCGGGTGTGAATAAATTGATTCGAACAGTCTTTCGACTCAACAAACTCGATACCATTTTGCATCTAATCGATTAATCTACGGAAACGTACGAATTGAACTGATTCCTTCTTCCTTAGTCCCAATCCAACTTGTAAGGGTATGAAATTTGATTTCGTCGTACCTGTTATGAAGCGAACATTTTTCCTGTACCTAGTATCCATTCTACTCTTCAGCAGTTGTGAAAAAAAAGAACAAACCTCTTATTTATGGGTTTTGGCTCTTCTGGGATCAAACTCATCTCAAAACACAAATTCCATTCCGGAAACTCCAAATCCCATCCAAGACCCCACGGTTCCCACAACAATCCATCTTACCATACTCGATCCACCATCTACAGACGAGTTTTGTCCTCTGTATGGCGGAGTGTTTATCCAATACAAAAAAGGATATCTGATTACTTGTCCTCCTCATACAATGAATGCAGACTGTGTTACATTTCTTTATCACGCAGATGGATCCATAAGAACAGCTGATCCAAGAAGTTTTGTTGGTCTCTCTATGGCCGAAGATATAGAGGTCCCTGTGGAAACTTATCCATCAAACTCCAAATCAAATTTGATATGTTTTCGCCAACCATTTCCAAAAGACAAAGAACATGTCGAAATGTATAGTTTCCAACTACAAACGAATAAATTTAAAAACATCCAATGTGATTCAAGTTGGAGTGAAAATCAATGTATTGATTCTTTTCCCATTTTTGGAAAAGCAGAATTTCTAATGCCAAAGGAATTTCCAATCCTTCCTAACGATGGTGATGGACATGCAGGGTCTCATACTCTCTTGTTAAAATTTGTAACAGAAGATTCTTTTTTTACAACGTGTACATTCTTTGGAAATGAACATCGTAAATTGGAAGGTTATACAGAGAATGCATATATAGCAGGTAACCTTCAAAATGGTAGTGATCTTGGGAGTTGCAAACAATGTGAGACCAATTATTGTGGAACCACAAATCCAAACACAGGCCAACTTTATGATAATACACCAATCAATGTATTTCCTATCCCAGTTGGTACTTTGGTTACCGTACAAAAGGAAATAATTTTACAAGTGGTGAAAGGACAGGGCCCAGGCAAACATAGTGTTCGATGGAATATCAATGGATTCAACCAATATATACTTTCGAATCAAATGCCTATCTTCTTATCAAATAGTAATGTATTAATTGCATTTTTATTACCGATTTTCATCACAATGTTTGTGGTTGTATTAAAATTACAAAAACGCCGTCGACATAAACACTAAAAAGTTTCCGACTTATGATTTGTTCATAAGTTGGATCGGTAAAGCAATTTGAAAGGCTACTTTGGTTTTTGGATTCCCGTTCCAATCCAGATGGTCTTTCACATTAAAAATTGAAATTTTGCCATCATGTTTTTTGATGCACGTATCGACATAACTCAAACCTAAGCCGAAGTCTAATGTTCCATAACGTTCAAAAACATTTTTTGACAAACGATAAAATGGCTCAAAAATTAAATGCTCATATTGAATTGGAATACCAATTGTTCCATCAAAATTAGGTATTGGTTCGTTGTACACAGCACATTTAAACCAATCTTGTTCCACTTTTATAATGACAGTAATCGTAGAATTCGGAACAGAGAATTTACAAGCATTTGTCATAATCTCTATAAATGATTTTTTAAAACAGATTTCATTCACTAATAATATTTTTACAGAATGGTTTTGATTGATATCACTGATTACAACTTTGTGATTCTGAACATTGAGAATATGTGAAATTTCATCAAGCCAAGTTTTTAATTCCTGATAAAACTCTTGGATTGTGTATTTTTTTAGTGATACATCTGAGCTTATCAAAGAATCAATTTCCGCAAACTGATTTAATGACTTCTCTGCCATATCAGCGTTTGTTTGTACTAACTCCATTAACTCTGATTCAATCTTATAAAATTTTCCATCAAACTCACAGGTATCTCGAATCATTTTTAAAATGGAAACCAAAGCACCAAATCCAGCTCCTTGGCAAAAACTATGTTTTAAACTTTCAAAGAGATTTTGGTTCTGTCTTTTGAATTTCCCTACAGAACTCATCTTTTCTTTCCATTGGATCCATTCCAACTGGCCTTCTAATCTCAATTGTTGTTCTTTGCGAGAGATTGTTTCAACACGTTTCATTCCATAAAACTCTAGTGCACGTTTTACTTTGATTGCGATTTCAAAATCTTGAATTGGTTTTATGATATAATCAAAAATCCCTAATTTCATTACCTTTACTATGAATTTTGGATCAGTATTGCCAGTGATCATCATGATAACAGGCTCTACATCAAATGCATTTAAAGCGGTGATCAATTCTTCGCCATTCAAACCTGGCATTTCATAATCTGTAATGACAACAGGATATGGATATTCTCGAAAATACTCTAAGGCAAGTTTGCCGTCTTTTGCATGTACTACTTGGTAACCAAGTTCAGTAAGTTGTTTTTTTAAATAATAACCTAAGACTGCATCATCTTCTGCAACTAATATACGATTCCCTTCCAAAATGGATCCTTTTCCCAACGCGATCCAATGGATCGGTTAAGAGTCTATGAAAGTTACTTGGACCAGCATTTTATCATTGAAAGCAATAAACTCGTACATTAACTAGTGTAATGCCTAAGAATGATTCTAAGTATACATTAGTTTTTTTCTTCTAAAGTATTTTACAATTTCTGAATACAGTAACAAAACCACTGTTCCGTGAAAGGAAAATAAGTAAACATGAAACGGAAGAGGAGCAAAATAATAAATAGAACTGAGTTCTGTATAAAAAAATAAATAACATAATAAGAATGAAAATCCAATTCCAAACCATATGATTTGATTGGAAAATAAATTCATTTGAAACACCGACTCAGTTCTCGACCTTTTACTTAATACATTGGCAATTTGCACAGTAATTGTAGGAAAGAAGAAAGCAGTTAAGGATTGTAAATATTCAGGACTTGCTTTTGTCATATTCAATCCTTCTGGTGAAGAAGGCATCACACCACCACACTCGGTATATACAAAGTAAAAATAAGTACTAATACAGGCACCAAATAAGATCATTCCTTCTTTTAAATATGATCTGAGTATAAATCCTAAAGAAATTAATTTTTCATTTCGATTTCTAGGTGCTCGGTTCATAATTCCTTTTTCTGGAGGTTCAGATCCGAGTCCCATAGCAGGGATTAAGTCAGTCCCTACATCCACAGCAAGGACACCCATCACAGTCATTAATAAGGGAAAACCAGGGAACATTGCCCAAAGTAAAAATGGAATCAATTCTTGCGGGTTAGAATTTAGAACATAAGCAGAGAATTTTCTTATATTATCAAATACCCCTCTACCTTCTTCAATTGCAGATACAATGGTTGCAAAATCATCATCCACAATGATCATCCTTGCTGCTTCCTTAGCAACTTCTGTTCCTCTTTTCCCCATTGCAATTCCAATGTCAGCTTTTTTCAAAGCGGGTCCATCGTTGACTCCATCTCCAGTGACGGCAACAATTTCACCTAATTCTTGCAGTATGGTGACTATTCTTAGCTTTTGTGAAGGAGAGACACGTGCAAAAATAGGTTCCCCTTTTCTCACCCACTCCCTCAAACTTGTATCGGACATTTGATCCAACTGGACCCCTGTAATCACAACAGGTTTTTCACCGCCAATTCCAATAGAATGACCAACAGATTCCGCAGTTAAAGGATGATCTCCTGTGATCATAAGGATCCGAATCCCAGCTGTATGGCATTTTTTTATGGCTTCTGGCACCTTAGGTCGGATTGGATCCGCCAAACAACAATGTCCTAAATACACCATATTGGATTCAACATCCGATTCTGTGATCGAATTCAAAGAATCATTTTTATTTGTGTACAGTTTATAAGAAAAAGCTAATATTCTATTGCCTAATCTCGCCGAAGCATCAGAAGCATTTTGTAACTTTTTCCTTCTTTCTTCATCTAAAGGTATTACACTTCCATTTTCATACACATGAGAACAAATTGAGAGAATTTCTCCTGGTCCACCTTTTGCAAAGGCAGTTGTAAAATTTTCCTTTGTTAGGATCACACTCATTCGTTTCCGAACAGAATCAAATCCATTGGTTAAAATTCTTTTTCCTGATGTATTCACTATCCGCCCTGATGCTAAATACAACAAAGCTAACTCAGTGGGGTCTCCTAAAGGATTTGGTTCAAGCGAAGCATTATTACAATAATAACCACATTCAATTAATAACTGACTTCCTTCTAGTTTTGTTAACTCATCCGGAGAAACATTCTTCGAATCAAAATAAACTTCTACAACACGCATTTGATTCTGAGTGAGTGTACCGGTTTTATCTGAACAAATCACTGTTGTACAACCCAATGTTTCCACACTAGACAAATCTTTTAGAATCGCATTTCGTTTTGCCATTCTTGAGACACCCAAAGCAAGAGACAAAGTCACAGTAGGAAGTAATCCTTCGGGAACGTTTGCAACGAAGATTCCAATAAAAAATAAAAATGCTTGGACGAAACTAAGTCCAGCAACCCAATAACCTAGGATTAAAAAGATCACTCCAATACTAAATGCAAATAATGAAATCGATATCACAGTTTGACGTAATTGGATTTGAAGAGGACTTTCGACTCTCTTTATTTTAGAAGTGAGTCCTGCGATTTGACCAATTTCAGTCGTTTGGCCTGTACCAAATACCACAGCTTTTGTTTTGCCTTTGATCAGTGAACTTCCGGCAAAAAGAATATTTGGCATCTCTAACCACAAAAACTTTCCTTCTAATACGATTTCACTTTCCGATTTGTACCGCCTCGCAGAAGTGGATTCTCCTGTTAAGGAAGAATTGTCTACCTCAACATCTTCTGATTCAATGATACGACAATCTGCAGGTACGATATCACCTTCTGCCAATACAATTACATCACCTGGTACAATTTCATCAGCAGGAATCGTCACAATCTTCCCATCACGAATCACTGGACATTCATTTGCCAATAACTTACGTAAGGCTTCAACTGCATGATCAGATTTTGATTCCTGGAAAAATGAAAAAATACCATTGATGAGTACAACGATAAAAATAGCGACACCTAACTCTGGCATGTCGACTCCGGGAACAAAACAAAGCCCAGTTGCTACCCATAATAAAACAGCAAAAAGATTAAAAAAACTTTTTATAAATTTCCAAATCATCGGAACAGACTTTTCTTTTTCGATTACATTTTTACCAAATGTTTGGAGTCGAATCTTTGCTTCCTTTTCACTTAAGCCCAATTCTATGTCGGTTTGTAATTCAAAAGCAATTTGTGCTTGGTTCAAGTTTTTGTAACTTGGTTTCATGTTCACTTCACCGCGTTGTACGACATCTAGAACTTCTGCTTCTTTTTTGCAGACCATTAGTTCGTCAAAGATCTGAGGTAATAGTGAAGAAAGACCATGTAACAATCTCAGATGAAGAGATGGTAAGTTTTCAGGTATCATTTGGAATAATACCAACCTGATTTTCTGTTCCCCTACAGAGATTCCTTTTGGGATTACAAACAAAAACAATTCGGGAGTTTTGATTTTTTTAGAACGAAAATGAGGAATAAGAATACTTTGTCCAATGGATTCAAACGTTTGGTTCGGAATCGAATGAAAATGGAATTGGATTTCTTCTTGGATTTCCAATTCTCTAATTTTACTTAATAATGCGGTGTGAACATCTTCCCAAGTTTTTGAATCATTCAAAATTTGAATGGAATCAACATTTAAGTATTCCAGTAACATGGATCTATTGGGACCTTAAAGGAACAAATTTCTATCCATTTTTTGATTTCAAAGTTTTGAAGTCAAAAAAAGTAAAATTACCAAGGGATTTGCAATTTTACTGACAATTGTTTATTCTTGGAAAATTTCCTTTGGTGCTTTTGGATAACGTTGTTGGATTCCGTCCCACCAAACATCTGTACTAAATGCTGCTGATTCCGATATTTGCCATTTCCCATTATTTTTTTTGTATAATGCTTCTACATGACAACAATCATATGCTATATCTTCTGTGAGTTCGATTTCTTTTCCATCTTTTCGTTTTGCCGTTCCACGAAACCAAGCATAATCTCCAGAAACTTTAAAGTGTTCGACTACAAAGATAAATTCTTGTTTGAATTTGTTGGACATTCTCGCTCGCAGTAAATCAAGTAAATAGGTTCTTTCTATTTCATTACTTTTTGACTTTGTTTTGTAATCCAAAACAACACTTTGTGAATAAAGATTCATACTCAAAATAACTACAATGAATGGGTAAAATAATTTCTGTTTCAAAACTCAAATCTCCTATCTTACTTTTACGTTCTGGATCATTTTAAAAAACAAAGAAGGAAAAATCGTTTGTAAAAACAAACCAAACTTTTCTTTGATTCCGGCAATTACAACTTCACGTTGTTTGTTGGCGACCGCGTGCAGGATTCGATGTGCACATAATTGTACAGGTAATCCAGATTCAATCACTGAGTCCATTTTTCCCGTGGAAGATCCATCACCCTGTAATGCATTTTTTGAAATATTGGTTTGGATAAATCCTGGATAAACCATAGTTACAAATAATCCTGATTTTTCTTCTTCCGCTCGTAACGAGTGGAAAAAACCCACAAGAGCAAATTTGGATGCAGAATAGGCAGAACGCAAAGGACTTCCCATTTTGCCAGCGACACTTGAAATCACAGCAAAATGAATCGGTTTCTTAACTTCTAGCAGTATAGCACGCGTTAATTCAACAGCACCATAGAAGTTGGTATTCATAATTTTTTCGATCGTCGTTAAATTGGTTTCCCTTGTATAAGACCTTTGGCTAATCCCACCGTTATGGATGACTACCTTTGGTACTCCATATTTTTTAAGACATCGTTTAGTAAAAATAGAAACTTGTTTATAGTTTTCGAGATCCAATCTTTCAATTGCATATCTCCCTTTTTCTAGTCCTAATTCTTTGGTTATCTGTTCCAAATCTTTTGTTTTTCGGGAGGCAAGTAAAAGTTTCGCATTTTGTGCAGATGCTTGTTTCACTAATTCTTTCCCTATCCCAGAAGAGGCACCTGTGATCCAAACCCATTCATCTCGGTAAAATTCGTTCATAGATTCCCCTTATTCCGAAAAAATAAATCTGAGAAAATTTTATACGTTAGGTATTTTTCACAACTTGTTTTTCTAAGAGTGAATAGATTGTAGACACAAGGTTGGAAGTATTAGGTATCGGATGGTCTCTTCTTTGAATAAAGAACAGACACATCCTTTTGATTTGCGATTATTGTAATCGGAAGGAAGGGCACTCCACTCGGTAAGGATTTTTTTTCAAATCGCTTGGTAAGTAAATTCCTTCATGTACCAAACGATATTCTCCTTCCGTATCCGTATCACTGGATTCCCAGATAAGATCTAGTTTTCCTATGCCTTTGTCAAAATATCCAGGTTTGTGGAACACAAATTTTGTATCAAAATCAGCATCTGATTTCACACGATTCCAATCGGTTCCTACTTTTTTTTCGAGCCATAGGTAAGAAGTGACCTTTGGGTAACCAATATTGGGGCTCACCGCATTCACCTGACATACCACTTGGTCCCCCTTTTTATAAACACCTACATTTTGCTTTAACACCTGTTTTGGTTTCTCAGATACAATTTCTGAATCTGGAAGTTTTAAAGGATGGATTCGATCCGATAAATCGAGAGGCATTGGATTCGAAACTGATGATTTCGAAAACTCTATTCCTCTTACTAGATCTGAAGCCATTCTAAAAAATTCTTGTCGTAATGCATTTAAACTTTGTGATCCATGTAAGGTGTGTCCACCTTCATAATTTTGTGTAGAATATTCTTCTGGTGTTGTAATGTAACCGGAAAAATCATTTGTTAATCCAGATAAAACAATTTCAGAAATTTTATCTTTCATAACAACTTGCACTTCTTTTTTTAATCTACGACTTGACATTGTTGTAACTTCATGAGGTAAAACTAGTATAGACAAATCACCAACTAACACAATTCCATATGGCAATATTTGTGGAAGGCTAGGAAGAGGTTTAGTTTCACCCATAGGAAATAAAACTGCTTTTGGTTTTTGACACTCCCTGAGTTCTTCGGAAGGTGACTGTAACATAAATTTGGCGATCCAATCGATATAAAATTTTCGATTTTTCTCCGTCATTCCTTCATGGAATAACCAGTGACCACCACCTTCTTCTGTTGATCCAGCAGCAAATGCATATCCGTAGGCAGAAGGACATGTATATTCTGTTTTCCCAGTACCTGAGAATTCACTTCTAACAGGATGTTTACTCATATCGATGAATGTATGAGCAAATTGTAATCCACCTTTTAAAGTTTTACCATTCGATTTTAAAATCTCCTGGCTTGCTAAAAACTGTCGTTTCCCAATGATAAAACTACTATCATAGATATCCTTTCCAGGTCCCGTATTGTCCAAATTTAAATTTGGTGATACATCTCCTTCATTAGCTTGCGCAAAAATAGCAACAAATGATGGATCTCCATTTTTGAATGCTTCTTTTTCTGCTAGTAGAGATGCGATCCCTTTATTGTCTGAAGAAATCAATCGATTATCAAATGTTATGTTCGTCGGATGTACTCCATACCAATTCACAAATCCAATTGGTTTTCCACCCACAAATACATTCAGTTGGACCATCTCTTTATCTATATTGTCTGGATATAAATTCCTTTCCGATTCTGGATTTGCCATATAAGCAGACAAACTTCGGTTCACACCTGCATCTTTCACATATGTTTTACCAATTTTTAATTCGGCAGGTTTTCTTTTTTGATACGCTTCTTTGATGGCTTCGAAAATTCCATCGCGTAACACAACATAGGAGTCACCATAAAACTGTGTGGAATAAAAAGAAATTTCAGAATAATGAAAATGACCCGCAGGCCCACTATGGGTATGAGATGCATTTAATAAAACATTCCCCAAATGAAAATTTGGATCTACTTCCTTTTGTAATTTAGATACAACTTCTCTTTGGATTTCGAAAGGAATCCCTCCCACTTCTGCAGTGACATAGGCAAAGGGTTTTTGTGTCGCTTTATCTTCGATTACCAATGCACGTGCATATTGTCTGGTTTGGATTCCCATACCTGTTTGGTCCTCGCGGGCATAACCCCAAAACATAACTCCCACTGGAGGGCCTGTGATGTCTTTTTTGGCCATCCCAGCTAAAAACGACCCTGACTCATTTGCCAATAAAGGAAGGGTAAAAAAAAGAAAGAAGGAAAGGTAGTTCCGAATTTTCATCCTTCTCGTTTTATGTGGTTCCGAGAAAATGTCAATCCCGAACAATTGTCGACTAATCAGAACAAAATGAAATTCTGGGAGAGGAATTTTTTTCGTTCAAAAAAGAACAAATGGAGGAAGATTTGGTTTTTTAGAGAACCACTCCGACCTTTGGTCGCAAAGAATGTACGGACGAATTCCAGGTCACCAGGTAGTCTGGTGATACTAAAAAATAGGGAGTTTTATGATCACTCTAGTGAAAACCAAATTAGGTAGGTTCCGAATCTTGGCATTTTTGGAAGGAGTTTCCTTTTTAACCATTCTATTGGTAACAATGCCTCTTAAGTATCTCTACCAGAACCCAGAACCAAATAAAGTGGTGGGACTTGTGCATGGTCTCTTGTTTCTTTTATACCTAGTTGAATTATTCCAAGTGAAAGTAGAACTGAATTGGAAAATGAAAAAAACTATTCTCGCAGCAATTGCATCTGTAGTTCCATTTGGAACGTTTTGGGCCGAAAAATATTTATACTTAAAACCAGACGATGACCAAAACAATCAAAACTAAAACATGAAAACAATAAAGATTCTCCTACCAATCTTCATATACATTTTGTTAGTTGATTTGTCATATGCACAATCAAAACAAAATAAAAAACAATCTTTGATCAAACCAGTTGTTGAACCACCTATCGAAGTAGAAAGGACTACACCAAACAATCCTGATCAGTACCAACTTCGTTTGATCATGGAAAATGATGCATTTGGTGGTTTTTCAGATCGATACTACACAAATGGATCTAGATTAGAATTTCATATGAGTGCGGGGGAATCGAATCCTACGAGAAGAGTATTCAGTTATTGGAATGATTTATTTATCACACCAAACGAAAAAACAAGATACCTTCAAGGATTTGCAGTAGGACAGGAATTTTATACACCTACAAACATCAAAAAGGCGGATGTATCCTACGGAGATAGGCCATATTCCAGTAGAGGTTATTTTACAAATTCATTAACAACTTTTACTGAAGATACAAGTATCACCACAGAACTTGAATTAGGTATGATAGGACCATCCGTTGGTGGGAAATCAGCACAAATTAATTTTCATAACTTCATAGGTTCCCCTACTCCACAAGGTTGGGACACACAAATACCAGATTCGTATTCTGTTGCTTTAAAGACTGACATCAGAAAATTTTACCATCGATTTTTTGGAACACAGTACAATGTAAATTTAGGAAATATCCAAACAGACGTATCTTTTGGACTTATTTTTCGTTTCGGTAATGTGGATAAAACACCAGGGCCAGGTAGTTCCGCACTCCAACCAGGGTCTCCCATCCTCCACGAAGATGGAAAAGGGTATTGGTATTTTTATGTGAATCCAGGTGGCACCTTACAAGCATATAATGCAACAATCCAAGGGCAAATGGGTTCAGATAAAGCTTATAAATCTCAAAACAGAAGTTCGGCGTTTAGTAATTGGGATAGTTTTTTAAACAATCCAACTCCTGATGTGGGGGAAAAAGAATTACAATATAGAATGTTATCGGAAGATAATGGTAAGAATACTTTACAACGTTATATCTTGTTTAATGAATTTTTGGTCAATGGCACCACAAATCCTTATAATATAGGATTAAATTATTTAATTTTTAACAATATTTTTAATGGTGCTGAGGAAATTGAACGTACAACTCGTCTGTTTTTATTATCAAATTTATCGGCACAATGGGACCAAATTCCAACAAATGCAAGAGCATTGGCCATTTATTCGATCTTTAGACCTGAAGGAGGAAAACTCCCTCCTATTGTTCGATACTATTCCTATGAAGTTCTCTCTCAATTCATTTTGGATCCGAAACAAAGAGAAACACTATTACAGTTGTTACGTGAAGAAGCTGAGTATAGAGACAACAAAACCTATATTGCTGACTTAAAACGTGCTGTTGGATTTATCCGTGCAGGATTTGTTTCGGTTTCCAATGCAGGATTTTTATTTGGCCTTCATTACAATTACCAAACCATTGATTTCCAAGCAGCAAAAGGATTACCCCAACAACACCAATGGGTTGGTTTCCAACTCGGGAAGGTCTTTTAAGGAACAAAGGGGTATTTGAATTTGCCTAAAGTTTTGAACCAAATTCAAAAATAAGAGTCGCCAAACAGACTCAGTGTTAGGAAAACTGTGCGATCATGAAAAATCACAGTTTGAGTGGACGCCTTTGGTTTGTTCTCATTTTATTCGGTCTTGTTGGCCAAATCGCTTGGTCTGTAGAAAACATTTACTTCAATTTATTTATCTACAATACAATTTCAAAAAGTACTTCATCCGTAACTCTTATGGTACAATTGAGCGGAATTGTTGCGACTTTTATCACTTTGTTCGCTGGAATTTTATCTGATCGACTTGGGAATCGAAAGTATTTTATCTCTCTTGGATATTTGTTTTGGGGATTTCTAACCTTATCGTTTGCCTTCGTTTCTAAAGAAAACACAAGCCTATGGTTTGGGATCACAGACGAAACACAAATCATTCAACTCACAATCGCCATTGTGATTACTCTTGACTGTATCATGACAGCATTTGGATCCACTGCAAATGATGCAGCATTTAATGCCTATGTAACCGATAATACGGGTAATGCTCGAAGTTTAGCAGAAGGTGTTTTATCGGCAATGCCACTTCTTGCAATGTTAATTGTTGCAGGAGGTTTTGGTATGATCGTCATTGCTTTAGGATATCCAGGACTCTTCATTGCGGTTGGAACTTTGATGTCGTTATCTGGTGTGATTGGCTTATGGTTTATCAAAGATCATCCCAATCTGAAAGCACAAAGATCAGATTTTATTTCAGATATCTTATACGGTTTTAGGACTTCAGTGATTCTAAATCATAAACGATTGTATTTGTATTTTATTGCTATGGGAATTTATGGGATTGCAAGTCAGATTTATATGCCCTATCTCATCATATTTATGCAAGAGTATCTTAGTTTTAATGCAATCCAATATTCAATCGTACTCGCTGGTGTGATATTAGGTGCAAGTGTCATTACCATACTCCTTGGAAAACAATTTGATGGAAAAGACAAAGACAAACTTCTCTTACAATTTTCTTCTATTTATATTTTTGGTATGGCATCATTGTATGTAGTCGCAAAAACTTTAAAAGGATACGATTCTACAATTTTAATGGTCTCTGTTGGTTTTACTAGTTTGGTTTTAATTACAGGATTTGTTCAAGTGTTAGCACTTCTGGGAGCACAAATCAGAGATTATACTCCAAATGAAAATACAGGAAAATTACAAGGAATCCGTATGATTTTCTTTGTATTAATTCCAATGTTCATTGGACCAATGATTGGACAAAAAATTAACGAATCTACGAATTTAACCTATATAGATCCAGCAAACGGAAGCCTAGCGCATGTTCCATCTCCAGAGATTTTCATTACAGGAGCCATCTTTTGTTTGTTTATCTTTTATCCATTAATGCTAATTAGACGAGGAAATCAAAACTAGAATGAAAATACCTCATTCAGAATACCCAAGGCCACAACTCCAAAGGGACAGTTATCTAAATTTAAATGGAGAATGGTTTTTAGGGCATGTAAAACAAGGTGAAAGTCTCGAATACCAACACAAAATCATTGTTCCATTTTCGCCAGAGTCAAAAGCGAGTGGACTCGGTAATTTGATTCTAAAACCAAATGAAGTTTTGTTTTACAAAAGAGAATTTGAAATCAGTTCTGAATTTTTAAGGGATATTACATTTTTACATTTTGGAGCTGTTGATTATTCCTGTATTTGTTATATCAATGGAGTTGAAGTTGGATACCATCAAGGAGGTTTTTTACCATTCTTTTTTAATGTATCAAAAGCCATTAAAATTGGTAAAAACGAGATAAGACTTACTGTGACAGACCCAACTGATACAGGTACGCAATCAAGGGGCAAACAAAAACTAAAACGTGGTGGCATTTGGTACACACCTCAATCTGGCATTTGGCAAACTGTTTGGTTGGAAAGTGTTTCAGAAGATTATATCCAAAACATAAAGATAACACCTAACATAGAAACAAAATCAGTAGAATTAGAAATCAATTCTGATACTGATGTGATCACAATTCAAATTCTAGATGGAAATGAAGTGATTGCAGAAAGTTCCAAAAAAACATGCACAGTGCCAATCCCAAATATGATTTTATGGTCTCCAGAAAATCCCAAATTATATGACATAAGGATCAAAACCAAAAATGATGAGGTGACATCTTATTTTGGCATGCGTAAATTTTCCATTGGATATGATGGAAAATTCAAGAGATTATACCTTAACAACAAACCATATTTTCATAACGGACTTTTAGACCAAGGATATTGGTCAGAAGGACTTTTGACTCCGCCTGACGACGAATCGATGATCAATGAAATTCGCTTAATGAAGGAAATGGGATTTAATACATTAAGAAAACATATCAAAGTTGAGCCATTACGGTGGTACTATCATTGTGATCGTTTGGGAATGTTGGTTTGGCAAGACTTTGTTTGTGGAGGAGGTCCGTATGAAACTTGGAAAGTCGCCTATCTACCGTTTATTGGCTGGAAAACCGATGATACAAAACATCGTTTTTTAAATCGTACGGATGAAAAAGGAAAAAAGGAATTTATAGAAGAAATGAACCAAACTGTAAATCTACTTTATAATACTGTTTCCTTATCTGTATGGGTTCTATTCAATGAAGGATGGGGACAATTTGATAGCGTAAACCTCACTAAAAAATTAAAAAACCTGGATTCCACTCGGACCATTGATAGTGTAAGTGGATGGTATGACCAAGGTAAAAATAGCAGTGATCTAAAAAGCCTACACCTATACTACCAAAAGTTAAAAGTTCCCAAAAAAGAAGATAGAGTCATCGTACTATCTGAGTTTGGCGGATATTCTCTAAAAACAGAAGGACATGTTTATGATGACAAAAAACTATTTGGTTATAAAATCCTTCCCAACAAAGAAACATTACACTATGAATATAAAAAATTAATAGAAAATGAACTGATTCCATTAATCCCAAAAGGACTTAGTGCCTCAATTTACACTCAGGTGAGCGATGTGGAAGAAGAAATTAATGGAATTGTTACTTATGACAGAAAAGTTGTTAAATTTGACATTCCTTTCATGCAAGAACTGAATTCAAAATTAAAGTACGACTAATATTAGAATGATATTTGGAAATATTTATATCACAATCAGTCTGATACTGGTCTTTGTTTTTTTAATTCATTATTTCATCAATGTTGTTGAATCTCCAACACTTCGATTCATTGATACAGAATTATCTTCAAAAATTATTTCAGAAACACCCAAGTTATTAAAGCGGTATATCCCAACAATTTGGTGTTATAACCCCCATTTCATGTTGTTTCTTCTGATGTTTCGCGAATCAAAAACAAAAGAGTTTCTTTATGATAAAATTGAACATTTAGAAATGAAAGATGGTGGCACAACTGGTCTTGCATGGTCAGGAATTCAATCTGTCAATCACAAAGACAATACACCAATTGTTGTAGTATTTCACACTATCAGTGGAGATGAACAAGACATTAAATCAACTGTTTCTCATATCAGAGAGACATTGAATTGGATTGTGGTAGTTTGTGTCCGAAGAGGACATGGTAACCTTCCACTTACAAAACCAATCATCAATACAATGGGATCAACTTCCGATTTAAAGGAACAATTAAATCACATTCGGAAACAATTCCCAAGTAAACCGTTATTTGGTGTTGGTATCTCAGCTGGTTCTGGTCTTTTAGCACGTTATTTAGGGGAAGCTGGCCCAAAAAGTTTATTCCAAGCTGCGGTTGCAGTATCACCTGCATATGATATCGAAAAAGCATTCCATAGAGTTCACCCAGTTTACAGTAAAGTGATGGGCCAAAGAATGATTAACTACTTTCTAAAGCGCCATTACAAAAGTTTTGCAAATGTTAGAGGAACTGAAGATTTATTGAATGTTAAAACACTTGGAGAATTTCAGGACAAACTACATTCAATTTCTGGTTATAAAGATAAAGACTCCTATTATCAGAATTCAAACCCCATACTGGTTGCAAATCAAATCAAAACACCCCTCTTAGTTTTAAATGCTGCAGATGATCCTATATGCGTAAATTTGAATGTTTTAGAAAACTTACATTGGCTTGAAAATCTCAAAAATACGATTCATGTACACACCAAAAGAGGTAGTCATATTGCATTTTATGAAGGATTATTTGCCAAATCTTGGTCGAATCAATTGATTGGAGAATATTTTCTGTCAGTATTTAATTGGATCTCTACAAAAAGTGCTAATAAATAAAAATCAAATTTTATACTGACTTCAAATCAATCACGCTCTAATACAAAGAAAAAAGGTTGTTTCATTCCTTTATAATCCATACATCCAAACAAAGTGTTTTCATTTACTTTGCGAAAAACGTCATGGATGGGAAGATTATCATAGATCATTGCAGATGAAACTTTCCCTCTAAACTCAATTTGTCTCACACGAGCTTTGGAATGTTTCGTTTGGAACAAAAATCGAACTAACAGAAAAAGGTAACGTAATGGCCATAGTTTTGTAGAAGGAATGAGTGTCGCTAACCTGACAGGCATTAACGATGGATTTACTTTAAACAATGTTTTTCCAAACGATTTAAAAACCAATGGATGAACATTTTCAGGATCAACAAATTCCTTACCATACCAATTGAATGTTTCTAAAGCACCATCCATCGTATGACCTGTATGAAATCCTGATCCATGCCAACGCCCCATCATCTCATTCAATGGAACTACATCCAATGCATCATAGAGTGCGAATGAATCCTCAACAGAGTTGTTCTTTTTAGCACGCATCTCGTGAAATCTTGTTTCAAGCTTTTTGTCTTTCATATAAAAATAACTTATACCTGTTTTTGCAATCCTCCTTTTTTAGGAAATATTTATCCAGATGAGATCCGATTTTTTAGAATGCGAAAGGAGAACAAATTGATCTTGTTTTCGTTGTTTATGAATGATTTAAAGTTCTTCGATTCCTTTTTCTTGAAACAGAAATGGATTTGAGTAAGTCAAAGGAATTCTATTAAGTGATTTAAATCTAATTGGAATATCCTTTTTACTATGACGATCCTTGCAATTTTCCTAAAACAGAATATAATCTCTGTATGAATGTTCCAGATTCTGAAATTAAATCCTTACTCCAATCTTATCCAACAATCACAGTATATGGTTTAAGCCAAGATCCTGCAAAACCTAGTCATTATGTCCCTGTTTTCATTCGTGAAAAAGGTTGGAATGTCATCGGAACCTATCCCAAAGAACATACAATAGGCGGATTTCAGATCTACAAAAGTTTAAAGGACATCCCAAAAGAAAATCGAAAGTTCATCGATGTATTCAGAAGTTCTGACAAAATTCCAGAAGTTGTAGATGAAATTCTAATGTTAGGTGGAACTGAAGTTTTATGGTTACAATTGGGAATTTCGCACCCAGAAGCAGAAAAAAAAGCAGAAAACGCAGGGATCAAAGTTGTTTCCAACCGTTGCCTCATCATAGAATACAAAAAATATTTCTAAATCCCTCCTCTCCCCTGAACCTTTAATCCACAAAAACAAGTGCCCCAACCTCCTAAAATAGCGACATTCGGGAGGGATCTTGGGGTTATTTTATGATTTCGCGTCTCATTCTCATTTATGTTTGACAAAATAAAGCCTGCGCCAAACATGCCGGTATGTCCTTTTTATTTGAGATTAATTCTCAATTAAAGCCCAAACCAAAAATCGAACCAAGATGGCGACTGGTAAATCGTTCTGACTTGGTTTTAGTGTACTTCGCCTGCCTCTGTTTGACGCCACTTCCGGTTTCTTATGTCAGAGCCGAAACAATCGAACCCAAGACAAAACAAAATACCAACTCACAATCGAAAAATGAATCAGAAAACCCAAAACCAGAAAACGGAATCCGTGTTACTGGGAAAAAAGACCAAAGGGATCGTGAAATCTTAAGAACACCTAACAGTATCAGTCGACTGAATGAACAAGAAATCCAAGATGCTGGGATCAACAGAACAGGTGATATCGACAAACAAGTTCCAAATTTTTCCATCATTGATTCAGGATCTCGTAACTTCACATACTTTAATATACGAGGTATGAGAAGTATTGCCTTTAGTGAACCAGCTGTCGGACTAATTTTAGATGGAATTCCCTTAAATGATAATGTAGCTCTTAACACCGAGTTATACGGTCTAGAAAGTATCGAAGTTTATAGAGGAAGCCAAGCTACTCTTTTTGGTAAAAATTTCCAAGGTGGTGTGGTTGAAATCAAAACAAAAAAACCAACCAATTTATCTGAGGGAAAAATCACATTTGATATAGGAAACTATAAAAAACAAGAAACATCAGTATATTATAATTCTCCAATTATATATGACAAACTATATTTTGGAGTCGCAGGTAAAACAACCGAAAGAGAGGGATACTTGTCTAATGTGACTGGATTCTATTATCCTAATAATAGACCATATGAACTCCCTGTTGAAATCTATAAAACACACCCCGATGGAAGAAAAGGTCAGGCAGGTAGATTTCGATTGTATTTTACACCAAATCAAATCTTTGAAGCCGACTTACAAATTAGTGCTGAAAGTTTCGATGATGGATCACTTAACCTTGTTAATTATCTAGGCGCCAAATCAGAAAGAGAAAAAGCTCTGCTCCAAGGATGCGTAGCGGCACCCACCAATTGTTCGAAGTTATACGGCACATATATCAATCGAGTGAATGGAGATAGAAAAGTATATTGGGATTACGAAGGAAAAAGTAATGTTACAGGAAATACATATTCACTATCGACAACTACCAAATTACCAAACTCTAACTTAAAAACAGCAATAGCGTTACGTAAAATGGACATTGATCCCATTACGGCTGATTCCGATTTCACAAAAGTTGACCAAAATCGTTCCATCTATATTGAAAAATCAACTACGTTTCTCAATGATATTTACCTAGAATCGAAAGACAAACTAAATCCATTTCAATTCAAACTAGGGATTTATACTTCCAATAAAATTACGAATATAGACCAAGCGAAAGAACATCGAGTTCCACTCTATGTGATCAATGATTTCCCTGGTTTAAATGCACCTACCCAAGAAAAAAATATTTCTAGAATAAACGACAAAAATGTAAGCCTTTACACACATAATAGTTACACCTTCTTTGAAACATTTACGATTACGTTAGGCGCTAGACTCGAAAGACAAGACAGTCGATTATCACATTCAGAAATTGCTGTCGGACCTTCAAATTCAAATCCTGCAGGTGATACCCTTCTTTTATCCGATCCCTATTCAATCCAAAATCGGTACAACTACAACGTATCTAGAATCATTTTTGATTATAAACCAATCGAAAATCTTATGTTTTTTATCGGTGTGAGCAGAGGATACAAAAACGCTGGTTATAGTACGGTTGTCAACATACCCTCCAAAGCAAATTTTAAACCCGAAATTAACGATACGATTGAAGCAGGTATCAAATCAGAATTTTTTAAAAACAAATTTGGACTGAAGTATACACAGTTCTACACAGAAACTCAAGACTTCCATGTTATCAGAGCAATCAACCTCTCTCAATATGTAAATCTTAATGCTGAGTTAGTAACAATCAGAGGTTATGAACTTGAGACTTTTGTAAAACCACAAAAAGATACCAAAATAGGATTAACAGCTGGATATACAGAAGGGATATTCAATCGGTTTCAAGACACAGTTCTCAATCGAAATTTTAATGGTAAGTGGGTCCACTTTATACCAAAATACGACATTCTCAGTTACCTTCAATATAGAAATGACTTAGGAATTTTTTTTAGAGGAGAATTCCAAGCCGTTGGCCAAATGTACTTCGCAGCAGATAACACTGTGTATAGCGATCCATATTATGTATTAAATGCAAGAGTTGGTTATGAAAAAGAAAATCTCTCTGCCTACCTCTATGCAAACAATCTCAATGATCGATACTATTTCACCTCATACATAGACGGAACATTCCAAGCAGTTCCTGGTGCACCAAAAACATATGGATTTGTATTAACCTATAAAATCTAAATTCGCGGAGAACAATATGAAAACAAAAATTAAAATTCTATTTCTATCTTTTTTCATTGGATTAAACACTTTCCAATGCGAACTTTTTGACCCAAAATCAAAAATAACAAACAATGAATTGGTGGAAATTGTAACATTGCAACAGTTAAATGCAAATAGCATGAGTGAAGGTCAAAAACTCGGTCTAACGATTGCTTATAGCCATAGATTTAGTATAAAAAATGGCCCCCAATTATTTTGTCGCGAATACTCCACCGCTTACCTAGAAAAAAAAGCAGAGTGGGAATTAAATATTGAGCAAACATATGCTACGATTGGAAATGCCATTGGAATTGATATAGTGGTAGAACGTTTCAATGGACCTTGCGCCATCAATAATAAAATTAGCGCATGCCATTATGATGGAGTAGATGGTATCAATGATTTAATTCCTTATGCTTACTCTACAGAAGGTGAACACAAATATTTGATCCCTGCTTACATTTATTATGGCATCAACAATCTAAAAAATGCAAAAGAAGCATGTGAAGGTTATAACGGAACTTATGTTTGTTATGATCCAACAAAGTGTTGGCAATAATCGATCAATTTGCTAGTTACAAAAAACCCAATTTTAGGATTGGGTTCTTTGTTTTAGAACTTTTCTTTTGTTTTTACGCTTCTCATAAAAAATCAGTATCCCACTCACAGATAAAATTGCCGGTGTTAAACCACAAAGTATCCAGATCACTTTACTAAAATGATTTGCAAAGGTTCCAAAATGGAGAGGTCGGAAAGAATCTAAAAATTGATTTAGATTGGATTCTTTTGAAATGTCGACAATACGAAGAATTTTCCTAGTCCTTGTATCAAATTGTAGATAAGATCCATATCGACTTTCCCATCCAGATGAATCATGTCGATTTCCATAAAAGCCAATTGGTTCATTTTGGTCATGATGTGGGAAGGAAATGTATCCCAAATGAAAGTTTGGAATTTGTCTAATCGATTCATCAATCAATTCATCAATGGAACTTCGATTGTTCCAAAGGTGATGGATAATGATCTCTTCAGGTTCATTCCGAATGATTGTATCGCGTATACTCCACCAACCGCCAGTGATTGCCAAAATTAAATGGAACCAAACAGCATTAATTCCAACAAATTTGTGTAAGTCGGAAAATAAGATTTGGAGACTCTCTCGTAAACGTAGCCGAAACAAAGAAATCCAGAATCGTTTGTATAATTTTAAGCCAGTGAATACGAGTAATAAATATACGATGGCAAAACATCCAGTGATGAAGTATCCAATTCCGCCCATAAATAAGCTGTAATGTAATACTAAGAGGAATCCATAAAAACTATCGCTCCTATCTTCTTTCAACGAACCTATGATCTTTCCATTGTAAGGGTTAAGTAAATACACAGTTTCCTTACTGGGTGTGTTTGTATCATGAAACCATATTTGGTCGGGTTGGTCTAAAAGATCGGAAACCAACCAACCAGCAATACTCCCCTCCGGTAGTTGCTGCACAACTCCTCGGTACAAACCATCATATGGAAGTCGATTCACTTGCAATGGAATTTGGATGGGTGTGAGGATTGACTGTATCTCTTTCCCATAAACAAGTAAGGAACCCGTAATCCCTAACACGAATAAAAAACTAGATCCAAAAATTCCGAGAACCAAATGGAGTTGGTACCAACGTTTTGCCTTCAATTGTGTTTCCTATTTTCTGATATCTCCAATTATTTGAGAATAGGTCTCATTATCAAGTATCTTCTTGCCAGCGAATTTTGATCATTTCACTTTTTTAACAAACCATAAAAATACACTTTCTGATCTAGGATGAGACAAACAGCTTACACATAATTATGTGGAAACAAAAGGATTTTGCCTTCAATCGGAACGAAATTGCAGGAGCTTTTGGAGATATTGGAACAGATTTTCCGATTCTGATCGCGATGATCTTAGCGGCGGGTCTTCATGCTCCCAGTGTTTTTCTCATATTTGGTTGTATGCAAATACTAACAGGCATTATCTATAAAAGACCAATGCCCGTGCAACCACTGAAAGCAATGGCAACCATTGTGATAACAGGAAAAATTGCAGGTCCTATCGTGTTAGGTGGAGGACTTAGCATTGGAATCCTAATGTTGTTTTTTTCAACAACGGGAATACTCGAAAAAATTGCGAAACTTGTTCCCAAGTCAGTTGTCAGAGGGTTACAACTTGGTTTAGGGATTAGTTTGAGTATGCTTGCTTTTAAGGAATATATCCCTTCAGATAGTACCAAAGGTTATATCCTATCGGCAATATCGTTTTTGTTTATCATTCTACTAATCGATAACCGAAAGATTCCTGCGTCCTTAGTTGTTATCATTTTTGGTTTTGTGTTTTCTTTATTTTTTCATTTTGAAACATACTCAAAATTTTCAAATTTTGAAACAAATCTACCAAAAATATACGTACCAAATCTTGAAATGATTTTAAAAGGGTTTATATTACTAACGCTTCCTCAAATTCCTTTGTCTATTGGAAATTCTATTCTTGCCACAAAACAAATATCAGATGATTTATTTCCAAACAGAAAACCAATTTCAATTAAACAGATTGGATTGTCTTATTCTATAATGAATTTGATCTCACCATTTTTTAGTGGGATACCCTGTTGTCATGGTGCAGGCGGAATGGTCGGTCATTATACCTTTGGAGGTAGAACAGGTGTTTCTGTCTTATTGTATGGTATGTTTTATCTCTTATCTGGATTGTTTATAGGGAATGGATTAGATATTTTGATAAAGGCATTTCCATTACCTATCTTAGGTACATTACTTTTTTTTGAAGCTTTATCACTCATTTTATTAACCAAAGATTCATTTCAAAATAGCAAAGAATTTATCATTGTGATTATGACAGGTTTACTTGCAAGTGGATTACCCTATGGATTTCTGATTGCTATGATTGTCGGAACGAGTATCCACTATGCATCCATTGGATTTAAAACTTTTACTTCCATTGGTGGCGGAAATAAAAATTTAGATCCAATCAAAGAAACGATTGAATGAAATTTTTATTAGAAAATCATTTTGAGATCAGATTTTTTATGATCTGATTCACTTCAGGTCTGCAACTTCCACAACCAGTCCCTGCTCCAGTTTTTTCCATCACTTCTGTCAAATTTTTGGCGCCACAAAGAATTTCATCCTCGATATTACCTTTTCCAACACCATTACAGGAGCAAACCAAAGCACCTTTCGGCGGTTTGGCGGATGATATGCTAGATAAAAGTTGGTTTCGTTTCTCTCCTAACTCTAAACCTGAAGCGATCAGATTTTTATATTCTACAAATTCCGATTTATCTCCAACAAGAATGGCGCCAACTAGTTTGTCACCTTTTACGATACATTTTTTGTATTTATGCTTTTTTCGATCGAGGAAAACGATTTCTTCATATTCATCTGTCAAATTCTCAAATTGAATGCCTGGTAAACGGAGGGAAACAAGTTCTAAACCTGGAATTTTTAATAAATTCGAATGTAAAGATCCAGAATATATTTGGAACTGGTAACCATAAATGTGGTTTGCTGCTACTTTTGCCTGTTCTTCGGCGGCAAGCACAGTTCCATAAACACCTGATGTATGTTCGGCGACTTCACCAATTGCATAAATATCAGGATCTGATGTTTGTAAAAATTCGTTTACTTTGATACCTTCTCCAATGTCGATACCCATCTCTTTTGCTAAAACCAAATTTGGACTTGTTCCCATTGCATAAACAATTCCATCAGGATAAAGTTTTTTACCATCTTTTAATTCAACATAAGATACTCGATCGTATCCATGAACTTTTTTGATTTCTGAATTGAATATAACTTCTATTCCACGGCTCTCAATTTCCTCTTTCAAAATCTCACAAGCAACGGCATCCAGTTGTTTGGACATCAATCGATTTGTTCTGACTAGAACTGACACTTTGACACCTAGTGACTTAAGCGCAGAAGCAAGTTCTAATCCAAGTAATCCACCCCCAACAATTAAGGCGTATGAATCAGGGACAAAAAAACCTTTGATTTTATCAGCATCCGTTTTTGCTCTTAAACTAAACACACCCACCATTGATTGGGAAATCGATTTTGGAATTTGAGGACTACTTCCTGTTGCGATGATGAGTTTGTTATAGGAATGAACATTTCCCAATGAATCCTTAACAATTTTAGCTTCTGGTAAAATTTCTGTTACAGTGGTTGAAGTATGTAACTCAATCTCCCAATTTTCTACTTCTTCTACACTAACACTTGCCAACTCTATAAATTCTTTTTCACCGCTGATAAAGTCTGGTAATAAAATTCGATTGTATAGCGGATTTTCTTCCTTACATAAAACAGTGATTTCATCATCTGGGCAAAGCTCTTTGTAATGTTTGATAAAGGCGGAGGTACTATTGCCACCGCCAATGATCAGAATTTTTTCTCTTTCTTTTGCATATGGAATTACCTTAACTGCTGAAATCTTGAACCCAGGTTGTTTAGAAAAAGGGTCATACTCTTTGTTCGTTAAATTATTAGCTCTGAAGGCATCATTTTTATTTTTTTTCCCCCAATGCATCGGTAAAAATACAGTTCCTTTTTTGATGGAATCTGTGAGTTTCGCCTTCACACGAACACTTCCTCTATCATTCAGAACTTCAACAATACCACCATCAATCACACCTACAACATTCGCATCTGTTGGATGGATTTCAAGGTAAGGCTCTGATTTGTGTTCCATGAGTTTTCGCACTTTTCCTGTTCGAGTCATGGTATGCCACTGGTCTCTGATTCTACCTGTAGTGAGGATCAAAGGATATGCTTCGGATGTTTTTTCTGATGTATCTTCTGGTATGACATCAAAAATCTTAGCTTTGCCATTTGGACGATAAAAAATATGATCAGTAAATAATCGAGGAGTTCCATCTACACTATTTTTAGGGAATGGCCATTGTACTGATCTCTTTTTTTGTAATATCGAATAATCTAATCCACTAATATCTATTTTTGTTCCTTCCGTTAGTGCACAATGTTCTAAAAATACATCTTCTTCTGATTTGTATGAGAAAAAAGAACCAAAACCCATTCTGGTTGCAAACTTTTGGATGATCCAAGTATCAGCCATCGCTTCCCCTGGAGGTTCCATAATTTTAGATAAGTAAGTCACTCTGCGATCTGAGTTTGTCATTGTACCTTGTTTTTCAGCCCAACCTGCTGCCGGTAATACATAATCAGCATAGGGGATAGCTGCAGAACTCATGGAAATATCCTGTACAATTACAAGTTCTGACTCACGTAACCCTTGTTCTACCATCCTCGCATCCGGCAAACTCGTAGTGGGATTCGTACATATGATCCAAATTGCTTTCATTTTTCCAGATTTTAGATTTTCAAACATTTCAACCGCAGTATACCCTGGTTTACTCTGTATTGTATCTTCAGTAATGTTCCAAAATCTTTCTACTTCCTTGCGATGATTTGGATTACTCAGGTCACGGTGCGCAGGCAATAAATTACAAAGCCCACCAACTTCCCTTCCACCCATTGCATTTGGTTGGCCAGTCAAAGAAAAAGGTCCAGATCCTGGTTTTCCAATTTTGCCTGTAATCAGAGATAAATTGAGCAACGCTAAATTTTTATTCACACCAATCACACTTTGGTTCAATCCCATTGCCCATAATGACAAAAATCCTTTTGCCTCATGGATGTATTTGGCTGCTAACTCGATCTCATATAAAGGAATACCACAGATATTGGCAGCTTCCTGTAAATCAAACGTCCTCAGAAAGACATTTAAACCTTCAAAACCTTCTGTATGAGATTCGATAAACTCGTTATCGATCCAATTGTGATCGATTAAAATTTTGGCAATTGCATGGAAGAGATAAATGTCAGTTCCAGGATGGATTTGTAAATGTAAATCTGCATCCTCGCATGTATCTGTTTTTCTTGGATCTACAACAATGAGTTTTGTATTGGGAAAATTCTTCTTTTGTGCTTCTATCCTTCTAAATAAAATAGGATGGCACCAAGCTGGATTTGCACCCGCAATGAGGAAACAATCAGCAAGTTCAATGTCCTCGTAAGAAATGGGAACACTATCTTCACCTAACGCCATCTTGTACCCCACAACTGCAGAACTCATACAAAGTCTAGAGTTGGTATCGATGTTATTACTTCCGATAAAACCTTTGATTAATTTATTGATAATATAATATTCTTCTGTTAATAATTGACCTGATACATAAAATCCAACAGAATCTGGACCATGTGTTCTGATAATTTGTTTAAACCTATCACTAATTCCATCAAGAGCCTCATCCCACGAAATTCTTGAAAGATCCGAAGTTCTATTTACCCTTTGCATCGGAAACAAAATCCGGTCGCTTCGATCCATCACAGTATAGTGTAGGTTTCTCCCTTTCGAGCAAAGTAAACCCAAATTGGCTGGGTGGTCTTTGTCCCCTTCGATTCGAATTTCATTTTTTTCTAATTTTTCGACAAGGACACCACAACCAACACCACAATAAGAGCACGTAGAAGGATAGGTTTCTGTAGTTTGCACAAAAGAAAGTCAGCAATATTTATGCCAAATGCGTAAAATTTCATAAAAATGCTTACACAAAGAGGAATATTCTTAAAAACTCAATAAAATCCAACCAATTGTAACAATCCTTTCAGAGACAAACGATCATTTCGTACGTATTGTACACATTTTGCTGCTAGATTCACAAAACGAAACAACTCCAAATCCGAACCAACCGAAAGAATTGTTTAACCAAGATGTTTCTTTTTCTCTTTTTTATAAAGGATTTCGAATATTCTAACAAATATTGGACATTTTGTACAAATATCCTACGGATCTTTTCTGAATAAGACCTTTTTTTAAACTAGATGCCTTTCATAGGTACACTTCGTGCATAAAACAATAGAAAGTTATCGCGACTGGTAACTTTAGTTTCGATTTCTGGGTTAGGTAAAGTCATGATCAAGCGGAAGTTAGTTGTTATTGGAAATGGTATGGTGGGTCACAGGTTCTGTGAAAAACTCGTAGAATACGGTGGGACTGACAAATTTGAAATCACGGTCCTCGGTGAAGAACCAAGACGCGCTTATGACCGCGTACATCTTTCAGAATATTTTGCCAATCGCTCTGCTGATTCATTATACCTTTCTTCCCCTGATTGGTATCGAAGTAACGGAATCAAATTATTATTATCAGAACCTGCTGTATCGTTAGATACTGTACGGAGAAAACTAGTCACAAGTTTAGGTACAGAATTAGAATTTGATGAATTGATTTTTGCAACAGGTTCATCTCCTTTTATCCCACCTCTTGAAGGTTTAGACAAAGAAGGAGTTTTTGTATACAGAACCATTGAAGATTTAGAAGAAACATTAGAATATAGTAAAAAAATAAAAAAGGCAGCAGTGCTTGGTGGAGGTTTACTTGGATTAGAAGCAGCGAAGGCACTTGTTGATTTAGGGAAAGAAACCCATGTCATTGAATTTGCACCTAGACTGATGCCTCGCCAATTGGACGATGGTGGAGCTGCCATCTTAAAATCAAAAATTGAAGAAATTGGTGTTGAAATCCATTTAAACAAACAAACAGAAAGAGTTTTAGGTGAGAAAAAAATAGAAGGTTTTGCCTTTAAAGATGGTGGGACCTTAGATTTCGATTTATTAATTGTATCAGCGGGGATTCGCCCAAGAGATGAATTGGCAAAAGAAGCAGGTATCTCCGTTGGTGAACGTGGTGGTATCATTGTTGATGATGGCATGGGAACCAATGTTTATGGAATTTATGCTATTGGTGAAGTAGCACTCCACAGAAATTTTATTTACGGTCTTGTAGCTCCCGGTTACGAGATGGCAGAAACATTAGCGTTTAATCTTTGTAGCCCAGGGAATAAACCAAAGGTATATTCTGGATCTGATCTATCCACTAAGCTAAAGTTAATTGGTGTAGAGGTCGCCTCTTTTGGAGATGCACTAGGACAAAATGAACATATACCTATCGTTTTTAAAAATCCAAGAAGTGGAGTTTATAAAAAACTTGTCATATCTCCAGATGGAAAGTATTTACTCGGTGGAATCCTTGTTGGGGATGCAAAGGCTTATGGTAATCTATTGTCTTTTTACCTCAACAAAATGGAATTACCAGAGGAACCAGAAACATTAATTGTTGGGTCTGTTTCTTCTGAAAATCTTTTTGGAGCAGATACTCTTCCAGATGAAGCAAAAATTTGTTCCTGCAATAATGTTTCTAAAGGCGATATCTTAACAGCCATCCGAGAGAAGGAATGTTCTGATATCACAAGTCTTAAAAATTGTTCAAAGGCAGGGAGTGGATGTGGTGGGTGTTTACCTCAAGTTAATTCTATACTCAAAGCAGAACTAAAAACACAGGGGAAAGTGGTCACTGAACACCTTTGCGAACACTTTAAATTTTCAAGAAAAGAACTTTACCAAGTAATCAAAGTTAAATCATTAAAAACGTTTCCAGATGTGATCAAAGAAATAGGGAAAGGAAATGGTTGTGAGATTTGTAAACCTGCAGTTGCTTCCATCATTGCAAGTATTTGGAATGAACCAATTTTAAAACATAGAGAAATCCAAGACACAAACGATAAGTATTTAGCCAACATCCAAAGAGGAGGCACATATTCAGTAGTGCCAAGGATTCCAGGCGGAGAAATCACTCCGGATAAACTCATTGTCATCGGTGATGTAGCAAAAAAGTACAATCTGTACTGTAAAATCACAGGTGGACAACGCATTGATTTGTTAGGTGCTAGGATTGACCAACTTCCATCTATCTGGAAGGATTTGGTGGAACATGGTTTCGAAAGTGGACATGCTTACGGAAAATCAATGCGAACAGTCAAAAGTTGTGTTGGTTCTACTTGGTGTCGATTCGGTGTACAGGACAGTACCTCATTTGCCATCAAACTAGAGGAACGTTATAAAGGAATACGTGCTCCTCATAAATTAAAGTGTGGTGTATCTGGTTGTATTCGTGAATGCGCAGAAGCTCGTGGTAAGGATTTTGGTATCATCGCAACCGAAAGAGGATGGAATTTATACATCGGTGGAAATGGTGGCGTCAATCCAAAACATGCGATTCTTTTCGCTGAAGATTTGGATGAAGATACATGCATCAAGTATATTGATCGTTATATGATGTTTTATATCAGAACAGCTGATAAATTGATGAGGACTTCTACATGGCTTGAGCAGTTAGAAGGTGGAATTGAGTATTTGAAAGATGTTGTGATCAATGATCGCCTTGGAATCAATTCACAGTTAGATGAAGAAATGAAACATCTAGTAAATACTTATCATTGTGAATGGAAAGATGTTGTCGAAGATCCTGAAAAACAAAAAAAATTCAAACACTTTGTCAATAGTAACGAAACAGATCCTAACATTCAATTCACAGAGGAACGTGGTCAAATTAGGCCAGTGGATTGGGTTGAAAAAGACCTAGTTAAAACATAAAGGAGATATGATCATGTTATCGAATCAAAATACAAAAGAAAAAGTATTGATTGGCCCAGTTTCAGACTTTGAAAAAGAAGGTGGTGTTAGTGCAAAAATCGGAAACAAACAAATTGCCATTTTTTACTTTGAGTCTAGAAATGAATGGTATGCATGTGATAACGCATGCCCCCACACAGGTGATATGGTTTTATCTCGAGGTATACTTGGAGATAATAATGGGGAACCAAAAGTAGTTTGTCCTCTTCATAAACGAAACTTTTCACTTCAATCGGGTGAGTGTTTGAATGACGATAACCTAAAAGTAAATTTATATACTGTCATCGTAGAAAATGGTTCTGTTTATTTAGAAATTGAATCAAACTTACTTCGTCAACTAGGTGTCTCACCATGAATGCCACTTTTACAAATGAAAAACGAGGGAAAGTATTCCTTGTGGGCGCAGGACCTGGAGACCCAGAGTTACTCACCATCAAAGCATTAAAAATACTGAGAAAAGCAGATATTGTTTTTTATGATGATTTAGTTTCTCCTCGGATCCTAGGAGTGTGTAGGAAAAGGATTCAAATGGTATATGTAGGGAAACGATTGGGAATTCATAGTTGTCTACAAGATGAAATCAATCAAAAACTCATCCAAGCAACACATGAGCATCATACAGTAGTTAGATTAAAAGGTGGAGATCCTTCAATTTTTGGTAGAGTCGGCGAAGAAGTTTTATCCCTTCTCCGAGACGGAATCCAATGTGAAATTGTTGCAGGAATCACAACAGCTTCGGGTGTTGCCGCTTCACTTGGCTCTCCATTAACACATAGAGATTATGCAAGGGAAATATTATTTTTATCAGGCCACAAAAAAGACGGCGTAAACTCTGATTCTTTTCAGAACTTAAACTGTATCGGAAAAACCATTATCATTTATATGGGTTTAAATTCGCTTGGACCGATAGTTTCCGAACTTATCAATTCAGGGAATTCAAAAGATACAAAAATGGCTGTGATTCAAAACGCCACCTTAGAATCGGAACGTGTTTTTACAGGGAATCTGGAAACAATTGAGTCCATTGTAGAAGAAAACAAAGTCAAGTCACCTGCAATCATCGTCATTGGCGAGATTGTTCGATTTTATGAAGAAATAAAATCATTAAAAAATGGCTGTGCTTCCATTCTATCTCCAATATAAGGGATAGGAATGAATGATATCACGGGAAAAAGAACCACTCTCCGGTATGCAGAAGCGGAAGGTTTTGTCTACTGCCAAAAAGAAACCATAGAAAGGATCAAATCAAATACTTTACCAAAAGGTGATTTGTTTGAAGTGGCAAAAGCAGCGGCCCTGTTAGGTGCAAAAAAAACATCCGACCTTATTCCGCATTGCCATCCAGTTCCCATTGATTCCTTTTCGATTCAATTTGAAATCATGGAAGACAAAAATGCCGTTCGTATCACTACCCAAGCAAAATCCATAGGAAAAACAGGAATCGAAATGGAAGCATTAACAGGTGTGACTGTAGCTACACTTGTCATTTATGATCTTTTAAAACCAATTGATAAATCATTGGAAATTTCAAATGTTCGGCTCTTAGAGAAAAAAGGTGGAAAAACAGATAAACAAATAACAAAATTTGCAGAAGGATCAACTGCAAAAATATTGGTTTGTTCGGACTCATGTTTTGATGGCAAAAAAGAAGATGGATCTGGCAAAATCATCGCCGAACTTCTAACCAACGAAAGTGTTCAAGTTTTAGAAATCAAAATTGTACCCGATGAACCTAAAGAAATTGAACAAACTATACTTACTTGGACAAAAGAAAAAATAGACATTATCATAACAACTGGCGGAACAGGTCTTGGCCCAAGAGATAACACAACGGATACCATCAAACCGTTGTTTGATAAAGAAATTCCAGGTATTGCTGAAACCATGAGATCATTCGGTCAAGATAGAACTCCATTTGCGATGTTATCAAGATCAGTTGCAGGTAGTATTGGAAAAACGATAATCATTGTTGTACCTGGGAGTAGCAACGGAGCACGAGAGAGTTTAACTGCGATTTTACCAGCTGTTTTCCATGCAAAAAAAATGATGAGGGGTGAAGGTCATTGATCTCCTATTCGGAAGCAATCGATTTAATACTCAATGAATCAAAATCATATGGTTCAGAACTTATCCCACTTAACTATGCATTAGGTAGAGTACTGTCTGAAGAAATTTTTGCAGATCGAGATTACCCACCATTTCATCGTTCTGCGATGGATGGATTTGCAATTTCTTACAATGAATATTTGAAAGGGAAACAATTTCAGTATGAAAGAGAACTTCATGCAGGTTTTACCCTTACGAAACTTCCAAATGAGTCTGTGATTCGTATCATGACAGGTGCCCCGGTCCCAGAAGGATTCGATGTCGTAATCAAAATTGAAGATGCCATACTTTCAGAAAGAGATGGAATTCGATATGTCTCCTTTCCTATGGAGCAAGTATTACAATGGCAAAATATCGCAAAACAAGGTGAAGATGCAAAAAAAGGAGATTCACTGCTACCGATAGGAACTAAACTTCGTCTTTCTGAAATTTCATTACTCGCTAGCTTAGGTAAGTCTACAGTTTCTGTGTTTTCATTCCCTAAGGTACGTATCATTTCAACAGGGAATGAAGTTATTCCAATCCATGAAAATCCTCTTCCACATCAAATCCGCGATTCAAATTCTGTAACGATTTCTACCTCACTATTAAAATTTGGAATTATACCCGATCAAATTACACATGTACCAGATGATCAAATACAAATGGAAAATATCGTAAAACATGGATTAGACTGCGATATATTGATTTTATCTGGTGGTGTATCGATGGGAGAAAAAGATTTAGTTCCCAATATACTTTCAAAGTTAGGAGTAAAGAAAATCTTTCATAAAACAGCCATTAAACCAGGAAAACCAATTTGGTTTGGTAAAAAAGAAAATACGATTGTTTTTGGGCTTCCTGGAAATCCCTTTAGCGTACAAATATGTTTCCGAATCTTTATCGATCCGTATTTAAGATCCTCCCTTTCTTTAAAACGTGAATCTAGTTTGAAATTGCCAATCCTCGGTTCGAAAAAGAAAAAGCATGACCTAACAGAGTTTTTCCCAGTTCAATTGGTCACTAAAGAAAAAACATATTTGGTTTCAATTCCCTTTAATGGAAGTGGAGATATCAAAGCTGGTAGATACTCAGATGGACTTGGTATCTTTCCAAGTGAATCCAAACAATTGGATTCCGAACAAGTGATCGAGTTTTTACCTTGGTAAAATAATTTTCATCAATTTGTACGTTCCGTACACATATATTTCGTATTTTATACAATTCTTATTTTCTTAAGTGAATCAGCTTTTTTTACAATCGTATTGATTGAAAAACAGCTGTTTTTAGGCCTTCTACGAGCTAAAAAACGACAAGGACAAATGGTACGCTTTTTGCATCTTAATTTTGCATAAGGAGAATCATTCCCGTGACGATTACACCTCATGCGAAAGCAACTAAGATCGATTTATTCAGTTTCAAAACTCCCCAAATGAGGACATTCCACCTCACTTGGATTGCATTTTTTCTTTGTTTTTTTGGATGGTTTGGTATTGCTCCACTCATGGTTTATGTAAGAGAAGAACTTTCTCTAACAAAAGCACAAATCGGAAATATCATCATTGCATCAGTAGCGATAACAATATTTATGCGACTTCTAATAGGTTGGTTATGTGATAAAATTGGACCAAGGATAGCGTATACCTTCTTGTTGATTCTCGGATCAATTCCAGTTATGTGTATTGGACTTGCTGATAATTATTTATCATTTTTACTTTTACGTTTGGCTATCGGAGCAATTGGAGCTTCATTTGTAATCACTCAGTACCATACATCTGTTATGTTTGCACCGAACATCATTGGTACAGCCAACGCAACAACAGCTGGTTGGGGCAATTTAGGCGGTGGAGTGACTCAGATGGTAATGCCTATTATATTTGGATTCTTTGTCGCATTTGGTTTCACAACTGGTGTCTCATGGAGACTTGCCATGGTAGTTCCAGGAATTGCTTTATTTTTAATGGGTATAATTTACTACTTCGGAACCCAAGATACACCAGGTGGAAATTTTAAAGACATTAAAGAAACGTACCCTACATTCCAAGGTGGTAAAAAGAATACACTATCTAACTTTCTTTTGGTGATAAAAGACTCCAGAGTATGGTTATTATTTTTAGCATATGGAGCATGTTTCGGAATTGAACTAACAATCAATAACATTGCTGCACTTTATTACGTAGACCAGTTCAAGTTAAAGCCAGCAACCGCAGGTCTTATTGCTGGACTTTTTGGTTTGATGAATCTCTTTGCACGGACATTAGGTGGTGTTTTTGGAGATAAATTCGGAATAATTTGGGGGTTACGTGGGCGAGTGATCTGGTTATCTGCAGCTCTTGCTGGTGAAGGAATTTGTTTGATCTTGTTTTCTCAAATGACATCACTTATCCTTGCAATCTCATCAATGATTGTATTTAGTTTGTTTGTGCAAATGTCAGAAGGTGCAACTTTTTCTGTAGTTCCTTTTGTTAACAAAAAAGCAATCGGTGCTGTATCTGGTATTGTTGGAGCTGGAGGCAACGCTGGCGCCGTTTCAGCTGGATTTTTGTTCCGCGGTGAGGTGACTTATCAAAATGCACTCTTAATCATAGGAGTGATCGTAACAGTTTCTGCTTTCTTTGCATTATTAGTTCGATTCTCAATGGAAGAAGAGAATGAAGTTGGCGAAGAAATGAAACAAATCATACCACAAAGCGAGAAAAAAGCAGAATTGGCGACCGCAAACTAATCTCAAAAGCGAATCCAATTTTTGCTTGAGAGACAATTTTAAACTTGTCTCTCAAAAATTTCTTTTCTAAACTTCTTGTCTTAGGAGAGAAAAATGGATCAAACACATTATCGTTCATGTAATTTATGTGAGGCCATGTGTGGACTCCAAATCGAAGTCAAAAATGGGACCATTCAAAATTTTAAGGGAGACATCCTCGATCAGTTCAGCAGAGGTCATATTTGTCCAAAAGGTCCAGAACTAAAAAGTTTATACGAAGATCCAGATCGAATCAAATTTCCAATCAAAAGAACGAATTCAGGTTGGGAAAAAGTTTCTTGGGTGGAAGCACTCTCCGATATCGCAAAACAAATTGTAGATTTACAAACTAAGTATGGGAATGACGTTGTTGCCATCTATAATGGAAATCCAAATGTTCATAATTATGGGTCGATGTTATATGGGCAAAGATTTACAAGCCGGATCAAAACTAAAAATAATTTCTCGGCAACTTCCGTAGACCAACTACCCCACCAACTTCTTTCTTATTTGATGTTCGGTCACCAATTACTCGTCCCAATCCCAGACATTGATCGCACTACGTACTTTCTTATATTGGGTGGGAATCCATTTGCATCTAATGGTAGTTTAATGACCGTTCCAGATGTTAAAAAAAGATTAAAAGCGATCCAAGACAGAGGTGGGAAGTATGTAGTAATTGATCCAAGAAAAACAGAAACAGCGGAACATGCAAACGAACATATTTTTATCAAACCAGGAACCGATGTTTTTTTCTTACTCTCACTTTTAAATGTAATATTTGAAAAAAAACGAAACAAACCAAACTCATTGGTAAATGAAGAAGATTTAAATTCAATTCAAAGATTAACTAACGAATTCCATCCGACTGTTGTTTCAAAAATCACTGGGATTCCGATGGATACAATTGAACGCATTGCCATGGAATTTGTGAATGCTCCATCTGCTGTTTGTTATGGAAGAGTTGGTGTATCTACACAAGAATTTGGAGCTTTGTGCCAATGGCTTATCAATGTGATCAATATTGTCACAGGAAATTTAGACAAAGAAGGTGGTGCCATGTTCACTTTACCTGCCGTTGATTTGGTAGGAGAAGGTTCTACAATGAGATCATCACCTGGAAGTTTTAATACATATCAATCTCGAGTGAGAAAACTACCAGAATTCAATGATGAATTGCCTGTCTCTGCATTAGCGGAAGAAATCTTAACTGACGGCGAAGGACAAATTCGAGTTTTAGCAACATCTGCCGGGAATCCTGTTTTATCCACACCAAACGGATCCAAACTTGAAAAAGCTTTATCTCAACTAGATCTAATGATTAGTTTTGATTTTTATCTAAATGAAACGACAAAACATGCCCATTATATTTTGCCACCAACTTCAACTTTAGAACATGATCATTACGATTTAATATTCAATGTATTTGCTGTCAGAAATACATCTCGTTATAACCAACCTTTATTCCAACCTGAAGAAGGAATGTTACATGATTGGGAAATTTTTTCAGATTTAACAAAACGAATTGAATTAGTACGATCTGGCAAGGAATTACCAAGTGAGTTGATAAGAACAAAACTAACACCCGCTAGTATCATCGACCATGCTTTAAAATCAGGACCTTATGGAAGCAAACATAATACTGAAATTCAGATGAGTTTGGAACTGCTAAAAAATAGTCCTCATGGAATCGATTTAGGTCCACTCAAAAAATCATTTCCAGAGAGACTTTACACTAAAGATAAAAAAATCCAACTGTTTCCTACTTTGTTACAGAATGATATTCCTAGATTAAAAACAAAATTCAATGAACACTTGAATAGTGGTCATTCAAATTTTCCATATCTATTAATAGGAAGAAGGCATTTACGTAATAATAATTCATGGATGCATAATTTACCCAAACTGATGACAGGTAAACCAAGGTGTACGATGATGGTTCATCCTGATGATGCAAGATTATTGGGAATCTCAAATCATGAAGAAGTAATCGTTGAATCAAAAGTTGGAAAATTACGAATACCAGTTGAAATCACAGATGAGTTAATGAAAGGAGTTGTGAGTATCCCACATGGTTTTGGACACAATCGAAGTGGCACAAATCAAAAGGTTGCAACTCAATTTTCCGGTGTTAGTATCAATGACCTAACAGATGATCAGTCGATTGATGAATTTTCAGGAAATGCTGCGTTTAGTGGGATTCAGGTAAAAATTTTAAAAATTTCAGACTAGAATATCTTATTATCATCCAAATATTGAAAAAATACTTTGCGACCACCTAACAAAGAGTATTTACTCTTAAAATTGGATAGATAAGTAAGTGCTTTGTTGGAACGAAACCCTGTTTCACAGACACAAACAATCGATTGATCATAATCCAAATCTGGTAATTTCCCTTTTTCTAATTCAGAAAGGGGAAAACAAAATGTATCAGGTATGGGAGATTGAATGGTCTCTTCTTTTTCTCTTACATCGAGTAATGTAACAGAAGTATTTAACTTCAGTTTCAAAAAACCTTCCACATCTATTTCTTGTGTCATACTTTTGTTTAGGATTTGTTTATGATGACTGCCACAAGCTTTACAATCTGGATTTTTTTCCACCTTTGATTGGTAAAAAGAAAGTGGATTCCATTCTAAAAAATAAACAGAATCGAGGTCAATTTGATTCGGATTTAACAAATACTGCAATGTCAAAGAAGCTTGGTAGGTTCCGGCTAATGTTGCTTGTATTCCCAAAACACCTCCTTCATTACAACTCAGAGTATCCCCTTCATTTAAATCTGGAAACAAACAACGATAACATGGTTTCCCATCTCCAGAAAAAATTGCAAACTGAGCACTTGATTTAAAAACAGATGCAGTAACAAGAGGGATCTTTTTTGTTAAACAAATATCGTTGATTGTATACTTTGATAGGATGGTATCTGTACAATCCAAAACTACATCCCAATTTTCCAAAAAATCAACGTTAGTGTTCAAACTCAAAAATTCTGAAAATATCTCTATTTGTATCCAAGGAACATGATTTTTAATTACTTCCGCTGCTACCTCTACTTTTTTTCGACCAATATCTTTCCATGTAAACAATGTTTGTCGGTGCAAATTTGAGACATCAACAACATCAAAATCCATTAGACCAATTCGACCAATCCCAGACAAAGCAAGTTGCAATGCAGAAGGACATCCTAAACCGCCAACTCCAATGATCAGGACTGAAGCTTCATTCCATTTTTTTTGACCTTCTAATCCAATTTCAGGCACTAAAGTTTGTCGCTGGAAATACTTTTCTTTATCTGTAGTCATAAAAAATTTGTGCTATAACAAGAGGAAACTTAAGAAATATATTTTATCAAAATTTGGTTTGGATTTACGGAAAAAAATCAATTTTTGTTTCCAACTGATAATTCATGTATAAAATCGTTTATAACGATGTCCCTGGATACTAGAAAATTTGAAGTTTTGAGAATTAGTATCTTATCCCTTTGTAATTTTGCATGTGTATATTGTGCACCAAAAGAAAAAGAAAATCACAGTCCAATAAAAACATACAACCAATACCTTACACCAGAACTTCTAAACACAAATCTAACACGATTACTTCCACATATCAATATTAAAGAAGTACATTTAACTGGAGGAGAGCCTACCCTCCACAAGGATCTTATCCAATTAATCCAAATTGTAAAACAACATTCCATAGAACAGATTGCTCTCACTTCAAATGGAAATTTTGACAAAGCACTTTTAGAAAAAATGAAGTCCGCAGGACTTACTAGAATGAATTTTTCATTGGATAGCATATCCCAGAAAGGTTTTGAGACTTTAAGTGATCGAAAAAATCCAGTATTCCAAATTTTAGACCAAATTGAAACAGCCCAAAAAATTGGATTCGATATCAAAATTAATTCCACTATCTTACGTGGATTCAATGAATCTGAAATTTTGGATTTATTGGAATGGGCAGGCAAACGATCAATACCCATTCGATTTTTAGAATTTATGAAAATGGGTCCGCTCCACAAAGAACATCCATTGTATTTTTATTCAGCAGAAGAAATTCGAAACCAAATTAAAACAAGATACCAAATTAAAAATTATCCAACGCCACAAGACTCAACCGCGCAATATTTTGTAACTGGGGAAGGATATATATTTGGCATGATTGCCAATCATACAGAACCTTTTTGTGAAGGTTGTAATCGATTACGAATGGACAGTCAGGGTAGAATTTATGGATGTCTGAGTGATGAAACTTCCTTTGAATTGCCAGACTCTAGTGATGAAATCCAAAATACATTAAACCAAGCTATGTTAACAAAAAAAACGAAATTCATTGGTTCGGAATTATCAATGAAATATATTGGAGGTTAGATGAAGGCAGAAATATTATTTTTTGCAGCTTTAAAGGATTTTTTTACAGCGAAACAAATAACAGATATTGAGGAACATATTAATGTTTCTCAATTAAAGGAATTTTTGTGTAAACAAAAACCGAATGCATCGAAAATTATAAATGTTAGTAGGGTTTCAATCAACCAGAGAATTGCAAATGATTTTGAAGTGATTCCTAATAACGCGATCATCGCAATTTTACCTCCATCGAGTGGAGGATAATCAATCTATCGATGGAACACATAACAAATAACAAAATTGAATTAACGAATATCGTACCATCGATTCCCAATATGGGGGGCTATGTGCTTTTTACTGGAATCGTACGTAATATCAATGAAGGTAAAATCGTAACACATTTAGAATATGAAGCATATTCAGAATTGGCAAATCAAATGATCAATTCCATATTACAAGATTGTAGAGGGAAATGGGATCTTCAATTTGCAAATTGTTTACATCGACTAGGAACCTTAATCGTTGGCGAAATTGCTGTAATCGTTTCCACTGGTTCAGTCCATCGAGACGAAGCTTACCAAGCAAACCGATATATTATTGATAGAGTGAAACATGAAGTACCTATCTGGAAAAAGGAATACTTCCAAGATGGTAGTTCCGAGTGGTCAAAGGGATGTCTTCATGACTCAAACCACGAGTGATATTATTTTTTTACTTTTGGTTGGCGGGAAAAGTTCCAGGATGGGTGAAGATAAAGCATTTTTACCTTTTGGTAAGGTATCAACTTTCATAAAAATTCTCATTAAAAAAATTTCATTTTTCAAACTCAATTTCTTTTTATCACTTCGAAAAGAACAACTGCCTCGCTATGAATTAATGGTCCCAAAAAAATGTTTCATTTTTGACCAATTTGAGAACATACAAGGACCACTATGTGGATTAATGTCTTCTCATCATTTTCTTACGTCTAATTACATTCAATACAAAGCAATTTTCACATTAGCAGTGGACAATCCCTCCATAAAATTGAAATCAATCAAACGACTGATAGATAGATACCAAGAAAATCCAAATGTATCTGGTCTCTTCTATCGTACGAAAAATGGAATAGAACCATTCTGTGCAATATATAACAAATCAACATTAGAGGAATGGATTCAATCATACTACCAAAATCCTTCGATTGAATTTTCTTTACAAAAAAGAATTTTGGCTTTAGAAAAAACAACAGTCCTTATCAATTTACCAATGGAAGAAGAATTTTTTTTCCAGAATATTAATTCCAAAAAAGATTTCGAATTGTATCATCGATGAAACTACACCAAAGGAAACAATTTTGGATTTTTGACATGGATGGCACATTAACCATTGCCCAACATGATTTTTTAGCAATCAAACAAGAACTAGGCATTCCAGTAAATGTTGATATATTAACATCACTTTCATCTCTTCCACCTAATATAAAAAAGCAAAAAAATAAAGAACTAGATAAAATCGAATACAAAATTGCAAAATTGGCAAAAGCATCACATGGTTGTTTTGAGTTTTTACAAGCGATTCACTCGCAAACAAAAACATTAGGTATATTAACCCGAAATAATTTTGTTAATTCTCTTGAAACACTTAATGCTGCAGGGATTTCCAATTTTTTCCCAGAACAAAATATTATTTGCCGAGATCGCGCCATTCCAAAGCCAAACCCAGACGGAATATTGTATCTGATGAAACAATGGAATGCAAAACCAGAAGAAACGATTATGATAGGAGACTATCTATATGATTTAGAAGCTGGCAAAAGAGCAAATGTAGAAACTATCTACATTGACCCAACAGGTTCGTTTCCTTTTCAAAAGGAAGCCAGTTATAAAGTTACGAAATTAGAAGAAATCTTGTATTTATAATTTTGTTTAGATTTTTAAGGGATTCAAATTTTTGATTGGAAATCTAATTTCGAATGTTAACCCTTTTTGAGTTCCAATCAAAATTGTTCCTTGCAATTGTTTTACTAAATTTCTGACTAACATCAACCCTATCCCTTTTTCCTCCGAGTCAACATCCATTCCTATTCCATTATCTCTAACGACTAAAACAAATTCCTCTTCTAGTTTTCCTAAGCTGACTTCAATGATTCCTTTATGTTCAATTTTAAATGCATGACGAAAACAATTGGAAACCAATTCATTTAAGATCAACCCAATCGGAATTGCACGATCTAGATTCATTTCCAATCCTTCTTCCACCAGTTCTCGCAATTCTATATCTACATTTTCTTTCAAATAGGTAATTTTTAAGTTACTTAAGATTAAAGTAAATATTTGATTCAAATTCACATAAAGCAAGTTTGGTGAACCATAAATAATCTTATGAACTGATGCAATAGCTTGAATTCGATTTTGTATCAGGTTTAGGGATGATGTCAACTTTGCATCTTTTTCGGATTCAATTTGTAAGGACATAAGCCCAGATATGATTTGTAAGTTATTATTCACTCTATGGTGTATTTCGGTTAGAAGTTTTGACTTTAATTTTAAGTCTGATTTAATTTGGTGTTCATGAAGAGCTCTCGTTTTTTGCTCCTTTTTGATGGAACTGATATACAGAAAAATCAAAAGAATCATTGCATACAAATCTTTAAAAAAACCTTCATACTCATCAAAATAATCAATTAACAAACCATGTTCAAAAATGTTGGATATGTTTACGTAACATGGAATCAATGCCAACAAAATCAGAAATGTCCCTTCCCCACGGAATGATGGCCTTTTTATAAAATAAATAACAATAAAGCAAAAAGCCACCAAACAAAAGAATAGCGATAAAACATTTAACAAAACGATTAGATTCATATCAATGATGGCTAACCAAGATTTCCCTTTTTACGCTGATTAAAAAACTAACTGATGATAAAAAATAAAATGAATGTTCTAAAATATTAAAAAAATCATGAAAGTAATATCCTTCAATAACCGTAAATACATTACTGAACCAAACCAAAAGAAAAGCTAAGAATAAAAAATTATATTTCGGAATTAGTTGAAGGATCAATAGTCTTGCTATAATTAAAATACCAATGCTATCAAAAATCAGATTTAGTACTTCACTTAGTTGAAACATTGGATTCACCCTAAGAAATTAATTTCCTTAGATGGGTAAATTTAGCAGAAAAACAAAAAAAGGTAAAGTGAATATTTACAAAAATCGGAACATAATTTTATCTAGTAGATGTCCGAAGGATTCATTTTTGCAAGTCGTATAACATCGGATAAAAATTTTCGATGGCTAATGATTGATTTTTGTTTTAGTTCGCGGGATGGATTGAAGATCCCTCTTTTGCGAAAAATTTTCAATGGATCTAAATTGATATCGGACCAAGTTCCAATTTCCAAAGTTAGGGGGAGAAAATGCCTAGAGATGGGAGAATGTATCTCTTTTATATTTGATTGGAATTGATCATACAATCGATCCCAAAGATCACCATGGGTTGTATATGTTTCACTTTGTGGACCAAATCGATATAGGAAATGATTTAAATGATTTGTAAAATTTGATCCAATTTTCTGAAATAATTCTTCATCAGCACATGGTTCATGTGTACTTGCGTATGGCCACCAAACATGATCCACAGTACCAAAACCAGAATGAATGTCTACAACTGGGATGAATTGATTTTCGGCTTGGAGGAAATATTCTTTAAAGTATCGATCCAAAACTCTTGACTCAGTTTGTAACACCTTACCACGATAATACGGAAAGAAATTTGAATACTTATGCCCTCCAAAAAAAAATGGAGCTTTTACCGCTTCTACCCCAGAGTTTCGCATCAAATCTACACCCTTTGGGTTCGAACGTCTTTTTAAAGCAACCCCACCTGGATTTAGTATGGGAATACAAACAATTCCAACTTCACCATTTTTGATTTCATGATACAAAACAGAATTTTTACGGGCAAAAAGATCATCCAAAAAATCTAATAACACTCGAATGCCAATTGTCTCTAAACCATGAACACCAGCAATAAGACCAGAAGCATTACTTTTAATGGCTTTGGGTTTTCCAATTTCCAAAACATAAATTGGGAACCTAAATCCTTCTTCCGTTTTAGAAGAAAAGCCATATTGTTTTAATCTAACAAGTTTACCACCTAACTTTACTATTTTTAGTATTCTGTTTTCATAACGATTTAATCTTTTGATACCACGTAACATGAATTTTTTGCCTCGAATCAAATCAAATGAATTGGAAAACCAAACCTAATTTGTATCTTTGATTCAACTTTTTACAAGGTCTCCATTTCTAAAATTCGAATATTACGACTACTGTTACAATTTGATTACAAATTTTCGATTCCATCGTTGTGATAGCAAAATTAAGGAAATTAAAACATTGAAATGAAATTTGGTCCGCCAAATTCTTTGATAGAGAATCAGGTTTCATCCAAATCAAATATGTCAAAAAAAAATACCAACCAAAATGGTAGCCAAAATAAACAAAAAAAATTTCTGGAGGAGTATGTCCGAACGAATCATTCTACCATTCACGTCGGAGTTTGGCCGGGAAGAAAAAAAACGGTTATTTGTTTACATGGTTTGTCTGGAAATCTACATTCCATGGAGTCCTTCGCAAACTTACTTTCGAAAGCAGGTCATAAAGTAATCTCTTACGACTTAAGGGGTAGAGGTCATTCTGAAAAACCCGCTACCGGTTATGGTTTTATGAATCATATTGAAGACTTAAATCAATTGGTCCAACATTACAAATTAAAGGATTTTATACTCTTAGGACATTCCTTTGGATGTATGATTGCACTTCGTTATGCACTTAAATTCCCAAATAAAATCAGTGGTATGATACTAATGGATGGAGGTGGTCTTCTAACAGTCAAAAAGAGAATTCAAATCCTAAAGGTACTCAAACAATCATTTGATCGATTGGATGTTGTCTATAGCAGTCAAACTGATTATTTTAATTTGGTAAAAAATTCTCCTTTAGTACCAAAGTGGACAAAGGAAATCCAAGATTACTTTGGAAAGGAATTACACCCAATTCAAAATGGTTATGTTTGCCATATGCCAAAATATGTTATGGAAGAAGAACTAAAAGAGATGGGTGGTGCCATTGATTTGAAAACTGTAATGTTACAATTTTTAACTCATCCAATAAAAATGGGCAAAAGAATGGTACACAATAAAAAATTGGATTTCGAATCGATTCGTACCCCTACTCTCATCATGAGAGCGACAAAAATGAACTTATTTCCTAACGATGATTTATTACCAAAAGAATCTTTTGATGAAATGGTAAGAAGGATTCCCAATGCAAAAGGAATTGAAATTGAATCCAATCATTATGGAATTCTATTTGATCAGATTAAAGAAAGAGATAATTCGATTCTCAAGTTCATTCAAAAACTGAATTAACGAACCAAACCTCATCGTCATAAGGAATTAAAGTTTGATTCGTTGAGTTCAATTTCCAACTCGAAAGGAAACAACAAAGTCTTATATTTTTTCAGCCGATACTAAAGCATGAATGACTTTCCAATCCCCTTGGTTCCACAAAAAAGAATATTGGGTGCGAAAATTCATCACCTTACTTTGTAAGTTTGCTTTCACAACACCAAAATTATCGACAAGGTCGATCGAATTGATTTGAACCTTCCTTTCGACACCACCTAACTTTCCATCTTTTAAGGATTGAAGGTATTTTTCCTTGTTGGATACCAAAATATCCTCCATACCACTCACACTTACATGGTCAGTAAATTGGTCATGAAATGTCTTTTCTAAGGAAGAAACATCCCTCGCATCGATATTACTGATGAAAGTTTTAAACACCTTCTCCAGACTTTCTTTTGTATTCTCATTTTGATTTGTATTCATATATCCCCCTGAAATAAAAATCCGTATTCTTCAATTGTCATATTTGTTACTATAGCAACAAATATCCAAAAAAAATTTTAACCAACTGATTGATCATATATTTCATCAATGATTCGTTTGAAGTTATAAAAGTCCTGTTTTGTTAATTTTTTGAACATTCTACTTCTTTCCTTTTCAATTTCAGGGACCAAGCTGGTATAAAGTTCGATTCCTTTTTTAGTTGGAAACACTTTATGTTTCCTTCTATCGTCAGGATCTGGAATGATTTTGATCCAAGCTTTTTTTTCCATATTCCGAAGTGCACGAGCCATAGATGGACGATCATCAAAATCTCTTCCCAAATCAGATTGGCTACAACCAGGTTGTTTGATGATCTTGACCAATACAAACCACTGTTCTGGGAATAATTCAAGCCCCTGCTCCATTGCAAGCCTCATAAACTGTTTTCTTAAAGCACGAACAGTGCGATAAATTAAGTAGGCATATGAGTTTTCTAATTCGAAATCATTTTCCATTTGTTGCTATAGCAACATTATGCAGTTCCAAAACCATGTCTAGCAAATTTTTCTACTAGTTGGAGTCTTTAGACGGTTTTTTAAAATAGAAATCGAACTTAATAACGAATATAAATTCAATCGGATATGAATTGTTTTTACGATTTGTTTGATTGAATACAATTGAATTCAGGGAACCTGTTGACAGAACGGAACTCTTTTATAAACTGAAAGTTTTTTTGCACAATACAAGGAGAATGGTTATGAAAACCCAAAAGAAACTTTCGATTACAAATTTTGACTATATTCGATTAAAGAATATGATTACCGAGTATTCAAAACGAAACAAAACAAATGTGAATATCGAAGATTTATTAGGAGAAATCGAAAGAGCTCAAAAAGTAGATTCGACAAAAATTCCCGCGAATGTTGTTACAATGAATTCAATTATCGAAATCCGAAACGTAAATGAACTAGATTTTGATGAATTCCAATTGGTTTTCCCTGAAGCAGCTAATTCATCTGAAAGGAAAATTTCTATTTTGGCACCTATTGCAACAGCTTGTTTAGGATATAAAGTTGGAGATATCATCCAATGGAAAGTTCCTCACGGAGTTCAACAATTCCAAATCACTGATGTCAAGTACCAACCAGAAGCGAATGGTCACTATCATCTATAATGAAAGCTGAATTTTAATTTGAAATAAAAATTGCGACTACTTCTGGTATATGGAAAACAATAACGAAGAAGGTAGTCGTAATTTATATCCAATTTTCAAAAGAAGATTCATCACCATTTGACTAAAAATTCCATGTTTTAAAAATCGATGGGCAGAGGTTAAACTAACATGAGGAAGTAAAATTGGCTTTTGGATTTTCTTAAATTTTTGACTTAGTTCTGTATCTTCGAATAAATATTGGATTGTAAGGTCAGATGTCCAAAGTTCACGAGAGAAAAAAATACAATGATCCAAATATACGATCCCTTTCCATCGAACACGAATGAAATTTGAATACCATGAAATCCATCTTAAAAAAATATGCTGTCGATCAAACTGGTGTGTGAAACCGCCCCACATAATAGATTTCTCTTTTTTTTCACTTTCATGAATCAAAAATTCAATGGCATCACTCGTTAACAAACTTCTTGGATGATGGAATAAAATCATCTCACCATGGGAAAGATGAAAACCAATATTAAGTCTCTCTGCGCGAGTAAATGCCTCTTCCTGGTGAACGAAAATGATTTCGACATCATCTCTATTTTGAAAGTTTTGTATAGACTGTCTATAATAAATATTCGCAGCTATATCAACTGGAATAATAATACTCAACATTTGAACGAATCAAATCTAATCATCAATTTATAAATTCAAAATCAATCCTTTACCAAATAAATTGAGATCGTTGAATGAGATTCCGCTTGTTTTTCAGGATTCGAAATTTTAATGTTTCCATCAGCGATAAGCGTTTGAATTCTACTTTCATCAATCGATTCTTTTGCCAAGATTTGTCGGATTTCATCAAATCTACGTTTGACTAACCTTGTTTGGTAAGCGATATCTCCTGACGTATTTGATTTCCCAACCAAAACAATTTTAAAACTAATCTCCGATTTAAGAACTTCTCTTGTAAAAGAAATTAAAATTTCTTTGGATTCTTCAGTTAAGGTATGGTCATCAGGTGGGAAGTTAATGGAGTGGATTGGATTTGGACTTCCATTTGAATTCCAAAATGGTAATCTGGGTGGAGTACCAGGATAGTTACCTTGAGATTGCAGAGTCTCAAAAACTACCTTTTTCGGGCAAATTACTAATTTATCTGTAGATGAGTTGAATGAAACCAAAAATCCCAAAGTAGTAAAAATTATATCCCAAGGTTTGGCAAAAGAATTAGTTTCAACTACAAAAAAGTCTGAAGGATTGGATTCACTTTCTTTGTTTAGATTGTGTTCGAAAATCGGTAACAAAAATAACACGCGATATGTTCTAATTTCGGTATGAATATCACACCCATTTGGTGGGGAGATAGGGATGTGTTTTCGTTTTTCGAGCGGGATTCCGTGCCAAGCACAAGACATAAAAAACAAGCATATAACGATAGAACTAATAAGGATTTTGAAATTCGCTTTTTTGAAAAGTTTCATCATACAGGAAACTTTCCATATCGCAAACTTATTGAAAACAATTTTAATACAATCTTGGTTAGTATCTTATATATTTTTGATTTAAAATTAGAAAAATCCCTCATGAAGTATGCTCACAGTTTTTAAAAAAAATAATTTAATGTGGAAATAAATTGACTGATATACAAAAATTGTTCCATGCGTATTCAATTATTTTTTCTGTTTTTACCAATATTCTTATTTTGTAAACCAGCTGAACTTTCGAATGGATGTGATCCCAAATCCAAATCCTATTTGTTAGGAAGTATTATTCGTTATGCCATTTCTGATACATCTCCTTCCTGTTTACCTTCTTTTTTACCGTTCGATGTTGATTATTGGGGGGTTTTTGGTGGGAGTGCCACTGTCAATTCTATGGAAATTTACGGCAACGAACTCATACTAGGTGGTTCGTTTACTGCACTTGGACCTAATGTTGGCTCCACATACTATTTGGATACAAATTCCGGAAAAATCATTTCAAATGTTGAATGTCCCTTTTTAAAACTAAACGATATAGCTAAGGCTGTAGTTTCCGACGGAAGTGGAGGTTATTATATTGCTGGCAATTTCACATATGCCAGAGGTTTTCAATTTCAAAATGTTGTACATATGTTACCAAATTGCAAATTGGATTTTAATTTTCGACCGAATCCAATTACACCACCTAATATTTATTCCATGGCAATCTTTGGAGACAAACTCTATATAGGTGGTGTCATTTCATCATGGGATGGAAATACGCGAAATAATTTTGTCGTCCTCAATCGATATAGCGGTGCTTTAGATTCAATGGTAGTGGATGTTAATTCAGCCGTAGAGAAACTTTTGGTATACAATCAAAAACTTTACATCGCGGGTCAATTTGCAACAGTGAATGGATCTGGGCGTGACCGAATCGCAAGGATTGACTTACTCACTTCCTCTCTAGATTCATGGGTAGCATCTAGTACACAAAATAGTACGATACGCGCTCTCGCTATTGGTTCGATTTCTGGTGCCCCTGCACTCATCGTTGGAGGTGCGTTTACAACTCCCAGAAACTATGCATTTGCATTAGACTTAAATGGAACATTATTAGCATGGAATCCAAATTTTAACGGGATTGTTGATGCAATCGCTACTACGGGATCCAAAATTTATGTCGGAGGCTCATTTACAACAGTGAATGGAGGAACAGCAAGGAGTAACTTTGCCGTTGTTGATTCCAATACTGGAACAGAGCTAGGGCTAAATTATGGAGTAAACGGAAACGTCCACCAGGTGATTGAAAACAATGGTCAAATCTATTTGTTTGGTTCGTTTACATCTGTATTGGGTGAAACGAGAAATTATGGTGCCAGTATTGATGCGAATACAAACATCATGAGAGAATGGAATCCCAATTTTTTCAATCAATTCTCTTATCCATCTGCGGCCGCAGCCTTTTCGTTAGATGGAAGTAGAATGATGATTCCAGGAAGTATCAGCACCGTAAATTATGTAAACCGCTCTAACATTGCTTCCGTCTATTTAGATTCTGGTTTACCTTCCAATTGGTCACCTTCCATTGACAACGAAGTAAGTGTTCTCCATATCAAACGAAATTTTCTCTTTTTAGGCGGATCCTTTACATCCATCAGTGGACAAAGTAGACCTCGCTTAGCTGCGTTTCGATTACCAAATTATGATTTATCATCCTTTAACCCAAATGTAAACAGTGGAGTTGTCACAAATTTAATATCTGATGAAACGAATTTTTATTTTGGTGGCACTTTCACAAATGTAAATGGATCAACTCGAAATAATGTTGCCTCGTTTTCACTCGATAGTTTTAATCTTACCAGTTGGAATCCAAATGCAAATAACCAAGTAAGTGCTTTGTTTGATTTAAATGACTCTATTTTGTTAGGTGGTCTTTTTACCAATGCTGGTGGCTCAATCTCTACTTATATCCGAGCCGTAAACAAAACTGACGGTACGGCACTCAATATTCCAACAACGTTTCCAAATGCCGATGTTTCTGGATTTGCTTCTTATAATGGAAAAATTTATGTTGGTGGTACTTTTACGACCGTTGGCGGATTTTCCAATCAAAATTTAGCAAGTTTCCAGAAAGACACGGGAGCGTTTGAAACAAACCGTTTTCAATTGAATGGTGGCGCTTTTTACAATATGTTTGTTACTAACGATGGATTGATGGTTTTACATGGAGGGTTTTCCTCTATCAATTCCACAACTGCACAAGGAACTGCATTTATCAATTTGAATACAAACCAAGTGACTCCATGGAACATATCACAAACAGGCGTTACATTTCATCAAAAACAATATGGGAAATATTTATTCATTGCTGGAAATATCACAGAACGTGGCTATGAACCCTTTAGTGGCTACCATCGCATTGATTTACCAAAATTATAATGAGTCTAATTATTAAATATAATTAGAAATTGATTTAAATTTAGAACTAAAACTTATATTTCTCTCGAATTTTAAGTCATATAGGATACCCTGTATTCTATATGACAAGAGGAGAGGATATGAAACGGATCGTAGTATTAGGTAGTAATTTTGCAGGAGTAACTGCAGCAATCTCAACAAAAAGAAAACTTGGCAATTCGGTCGAAGTGATTGTCATTTCACCTGCTATCAATTTTTTATATGTTCCTTCTCTGATTTGGGTTCCCTTCGGAGTCCGAAAAGTAAAAGACATTACGTTTCCCGTAGAACCTATGTTAGCAAAAAAAGGGGTACAATTTATTCATGATCGAGGAACAAAAGTAATTCCAGATCGAAATGTTGTTCTCACTGAAAAACACGGTGAAATCACATATGACTATTTAGTCGTTGCAACAGGTGCTTCACTTAACTTCGATATTTTGCCAAATCTAAATCCCAAGGAGAATATGATACAATGTATTGTCACTCCTGAACTTGCAGAAAAATCTGCGCTAGCTTTTGAAGAAATCGTACAAAATCCAGGCCCAGTGGTAGTTGCTGCCACCCAAGGTGCAAGTTGTATGGGAGCAGCATATGAATATTTGTTCAATTTAGATAAGTATCTTAGGAAAAGAGGAGTTCGAAAACAAGTTGAAATCACCTGGGTAACTCCTGAACCATTTTTAGGCCATTTTGGAATTGGTGGTATTGTAGGTGGTCAAAAAATGTTAGAATTATTTATGAAATTATATGGCATCAAATGGGTCACCAATGCTACGATTCAAAAAATTGAAAAGGAAAAAATTACGTTAGGTGATTCAACAGAGATTCCATACAAAATGTCGATGATGATACCTCCATTTTTAGGAGCAGATGTCATGAAAAATTCTCCTGAACTTGTAGATGAAAAAGGATTCGTAATTACGAATGAGGGATACCAACATATCAAATATAAAAATGTTTATGCAGCAGGTCTTGCTGTTGAAGTCATTGCACCATTTAAAAAATGTGCAGCACCATTCGGTGTACCAAAGACGGGTTTTCCTTCAGATGTTATGGGGAAAATTGTCGCAGAAAATATTAAGAATGATATCCTCGGAACTGGAAAATTTAAAACAATGCCTTTCGGTAAAATCCCAGGTATTTGTATCATGGATGCTGGAAAAAAAGAAGTATGGATTCTCACCAATCACCTGTTTAAACCCAGACAATTTGAATTGATGATACCCAATATGTTTTACAATATCGGGAAAATTATCTTAGAAAAATATATGTTATGGAAAAACAAAAAAGGATTAGTGCAACTTCCATAAGTTTGAGTATAAATATTCCTTTGAAAGGAAAGAACATAAGCAAAAGTGGTCTAGAGAAATCTTTTCTAGACCAAAATGCAATTGAAAATTGGATTTATGCTTTTATGTTTTTTTTGTTTGTTTTCTTGTCAGGACAATGAAAGGCAAAGTGAGATCCCTCAAGTTCAAAATGGTATTATCAATCTAACTAACGTTAAATTCGAAAATCACACAATCCTAACCTTATCAGGAGATTGGGATTTTTTTTGGCAAAAATTAATCACTCCTACCTCATCCACGGACTTGGTTCCGTCTGTTATTCCGATCCAAAACAACAATTCCGAAAACAAAACTACTTTTATGAAAATTGGGAAACGGTGGAAAGATATCCATTCGGGGACCGGGTTTGCAACCTACCAAGTCAAAATGATTTTGCCCGATACATCAATGGAAGAACCATTTGCGATTCGTTTTTTACAAACAGGTGGTGCTGCCATAAAAGTATTTGTTGATGGAAATCTATCTCTTTCCTTAGGAAAAGTGGGAAAAACAAAAGAGGCAATGATACCAACTAGAAGTTCAGGTATCATCGTTCTTCCATATGGACAAAAACAAATCAATCTAACAGTCCATATTTCCAATTATTACCATGATGATGGATCATTTTGGTATCCTCCAAAATTAGGAAAATATCGCGACATTCAAAATGAATATGTAAAAGAGATCACATTTGATTCCCTCTTAACAGGTGCCTTGTTTTTTATGGCATTTTATCATTTCCTATTATTTTTTTTCAGAAGGAATCGGTCTTTGATTTTGTTTTTTGGATTGTTTAGCCTCACCACTGCTCTTCATTCCATTTCATTAAATGGAGACATCTTATACCATTTGATTCCCAATGTTCCATATCGAATCGCTTTTTCCTTATCACTTATCTTTTATTTGGCAATGCCATTTTATCTTTCCTTCTTAGCACAACTATACCCAAATCAATTTTCCAAAAAATTCATTCAGATATTTTCTTCTATTTGTTTCTTATTGTATTTAGCTGTGGTTTTGTTGCCAACAGAACTCGGCTCTCAAACCACATTTTTTGGAATCTTTTTTACAATCTCAGGATTACTTTACTCTATTGTATCTTTAACCAGATCTGCGATCAAAAAACAAGAATTAGCCCTTAGTTTATTAATTATCCAAGTGTTTATATTGATTAGTGCAATTAACGATACATTAAATTTATATGGACTATTCCAACATATACTCGTTTTAAAATATTCCTATTTATCTACAGTTTTATTCCAATCTCTAATCCTTGCTTCTTTTTTCACAAAAACATTTATTAAAAATGAGACATTAAAAAATGAACTTACAAAATTAAATGAATCTCTAGAGCAAGTAGTTGTCGCCCGAACCAAAGAATATCGAGAAGCAAAACAAATTGCAGAAGAAGCAAATCAATGGAAAGATAAATTTATTTCACTGGTAGCACATGACTTACGATCACCGTTGAGCACTGTATACTCTGCACTTACATTAACTTACGACGAAGACACGCCAAAAGAAGAAAAGGATCATATTTCAAAACAAATATTTGTCATTTTGGAAAATGCGATGTCTACCGTTGAACATTTATTAAATTTAAATAGATTTCAATTGGATAAAGGACAAATCCATTTGGATTTAACTGAAAACAATGTAGCCGAATCAGTTAAGCAAGTCATCGAAACATTTGCATTGGAACTTCAGAAAAAATCCATTCAAATTGAAATTACAGTTTCCGATTCTGCACAAATATACGCTGACAAATCGATTCTAAACGAAATCATTAGGAATCTAATTGCAAACGCCATCAAATTCAGTCATCCAAATGGGAAAATCGTTGTTAGTTTTTCTGAAACTGTAGCTGAATCTACCATTTCCATACGAGATTACGGAACAGGAATTTCGCTTGAACAAAAATCACGAATATTCACCGATCCAATACCTTCACAAGGAACTTTTGGAGAAAAAGGATTTGGCATTGGTTTAAAACTTTGTTACGAATTAATGAGGCTACAGAATGGAAATATCAGGGTTGAATCAGAGATAACACAAGGGAGTCTCTTTTTACTCGAATTTCCAAAAAGAAATCCAAGCTGATAAAGTCTTGATTATTTGTCGTGGCTTAGGATTCTTTTCTAGAACAGGAGAAAACAAATGAGACGTATTATTGTATTACCGTTTCTTTTCTCTCTCCTCACCTGTTCATTTCCTCAAATATCAAGAAGTCCCTTAGACTATTTGGCTTTCCTTCGTGTTTTCACGGGTTTGGGTCAAACTTTAGGGGGTGTTGTTTCGGGACTTAGGTCTGGCACTTCGGTAACACTCACCAATGGGAATGATTCAATTACTATTTCTGCTGATGGAAATTTTACATTCCCCACACGATTAACCTCTGGCCAAAGTTATGATGTTGGTTTAACAACAAACGGAGTTGGTATCACATGTTCTATTTCCAATGCAAAGGGAGTTGCCCAAAACTCTCCAATAACAAACGTTAGTGTTACTTGTGGGATTGGCGTCGGATTCTATGAAGTTGGAGTCAACGTTTCAGGGATCAGTGGTTCCATTTCAGTCCAAAATAATGCCGCAGAAACTCTAACGATTTCCTCCAATGGACTTACTAAATTTTCTACTGTGCAATCAACTGGATCCAATTATGCAGTCACGATCACATCGCAACCAGCAGGTACGGTTTGTACTTTTGATAATCCATTACTAGCCTCCGGTACCATTGCAGCAGTGAACGTAACCATTTTTATCACTTGTGTCAACGGTTACATTGTTGGTGGAAATTTGTTTTCTTCGACTAGCAGCGATTTAGGAACAAATTTAATCAATCGAAAGGCATACATCAGAACCTTTGTTGGCTCTTTCCCAACTAACAATGGTGGTACGGGAGCTGTTGCAGGCGCAGCTGTAGCTTCAGCTTCACCAACAGTTGCTAGATTCACGAATCCGAGTATGTTAGCAAGCGATGTTAGTTTCCTTTATGTTGCTGATACTGGGAATGGGGTGATCCGTAAAATTGATAAATCCACAGGTGTTACTACCATTCTTGCAGGAGGAAACACTGGTGGAGGAATCACTTGTCCTGGGACTGTCACAACGAATTGTTTGGACGGAGTTGGAACTGCCGCTCAGTTTAACGGAATTGTTGGGATCACTACAAACGGAAATAATTTATTCTTATTAGAATTAAACGGAAATCGTATTCGAATCGTAAACTTAGCAACATCTGTTGTTTCCACCTTTGCTGGTTCTGGTGTTACAGGTGCAGCAGATAATACGTCTGGAATTTTAGCTTCATTTTCCAATCCAACTTGGCTCACCCTGCATAATGGAATTTTTTATATCGTCGACAGGGGAAACTGTACAATCCGTACGGTAGATCCAAACACTTCTTCTGTGGGAACAATTGCCGGAGGTGCTGGTTCTTGTAATTTTGCCAATAATCCAGTTGGTACAAGTGCAAGATTTGTATCACCGATTGCCATTGTAGGATTAGGAAGTTACCTCTATGTAACTGATGTAGGCGCGGGTGGTGGTTATAAAATCAGAAGGATTGCACTCACAGGTTCAAATGCTGTTGATACCTTGGCAGGAGATGGAGTACAAGCATCCACTGATGGTTTTGGAACTTCCGCTCAATTTAACGACCCACATGGAATCACAACAGATGGAACCAATTTGTTTTTATCAGAATGGCTTGGACATAGAATTCGCCATATAAACTTGAGTGATAATAAAGTCACAACACTCGTTGGAAGTGCATCAGGATATTCTGATAATGCGACAGGGAATGGTTTACTCAATTTCCCAGGGTACATCACGACGGATGGACAAAAAGTTTACATCGCCGACCAAGGAAACCACGCCATTCGTTTTTTAGAACCATCCGAATTAATCCAATATTCATTCGATGGAAATGCTAACGATTCGATCGGAACCAATCACGGTTCCTTGATTGGTTCTCCGACTCTTACTTCAGATGAAAATGGACTTGCCAACGGTGCTTATGAATTGAATGGAACATCTGATTACATTGTTTCATCAGGACCATTAATCCAAAACACAGATAACATCACGTTCTCTGCTTGGGTACATTCCTCTGTGAATGATGCCAACCAATTCATTCTATACAATGGACTCGGTCTCAGCAATGGATATGGTCTTATGTTGGATAATACTGGAAGTTTGAGAATCGACTTAACAGGAACGCAGAGCCCACCTACTGCAATGAAATTACCACTAAATCGATGGGCACATGTCGCAGTACGTCGGTTATCCACTAATTGGCAAATTTTCATCAATGGAAGATCGACAGGAATTGTTTTTTCAACAAGCCCTATCCAACCAAATCCAACGACTACATTTAAAATTGGAGATGCTGGGATTGGTAATTTCTTTAGAGGTAAAATTTCCAATGTCCATTTTTTCAATGGTGCGTTAGACGATGATTCCATTCAAAAATTAGCCGTACAAGTTCCATCAGGTTTGATTTCCTATTATCCATTGAATGGAAATGGAAAAGATTATGGCAATTTCATGAATGACCTCACCAATTATGGAGCCGCCATTACAACAGATCGTTTTGGCATACCCAATTCAGCGTATTATTTTAATGGAGTTTCCTACTTCCAAAAACCAAATCCAAATGGATTGCCAATAGGTAGTGCAAGTCGTACCATCTGCGCTTGGTTTAATACTTCTACTACCATTGGACAATATATCATCAGTTATGGAACACCTGTCGACACAACTGGTAATGGACTTGCTTTGGCCTCTCCTACACTAGGTATGTTCGGTTGGAATGATGATGCTAATATTACGCATGAAGAGTTTTTAAATCAGTGGATTCACTTATGTGGTGTTTATGACGGTGTGACAAGGTTCGCCCATATATATGAAAATGGTACTCTTAGATTTTCAATCTTAAAGCCTTCTTGGTCTACTGGTACGAGTGCAAATCTAGATATAGGAAGATTAATCACTGCTACAGGGTATTATTCCGGGGATCTTGATGACATTCGAATTTATGATCGAACCTTATCAGTTTCGGAAATTCGTGCAATTTCAGGACCTTATCCGACACAAGTTAGTTCATGGAGCCAAACGGTTGCTAGCAGTAGTTTAAAGTTTTTTTTGTTACCTGAAAGTGCAAATTTTGGTCCTGGTGGTTGTCTTGGCAGTGTCAATTGTGTTTCCGCTTGGAATGATCGAAGTGGGAACAATATCCATGTTTCCCAAGGATTAGCCGTTGCACAGCCAGTGTACAATGCAACAGGAATGAATGGAGTCCCTGCCATTCGTTTTAATGATGCTTCTGCAAATTATTTATCTACTTCCTGTTCTACAGAACTCTTATCCACTTCCAATACAATCTTTGCCATTTACAATGACATTGGAATGGTAGGCAGTGATGGAATTTTCCACAATGGTGAAAAACTTCTCTATTTACCAGACATTACAACGAACAATCTCTTAAGTTTTTTTGATCTACAACTCAATAATCCAAAATTAATTTCAACGGGTGCATATAACATTCCTTCAGAAAATATCCTTATGTCTTTAGATTTTAATGGGACAACGGGCTCTATTTATAAATTTGGATCCCCCGTTGCTTCCTCATCTATTCCGACTGCTAGTTTTACTTGTGGAGTTTATGACTTAAGTATCGGTAGGTTCTTATGGAATTCGGGAATTTACCCAACCAATGGGGATTATCTCAATGGTTATATTGGAGATCTTATCTACTTCAATCAGGTTCTTTCCACAAGTGACAGAGAAGTGGTTGAATGTTATTTATCAGGCAAATATAGAATGAAAGTTGGACATAGATGCCCTTGATGCACCAAATAAGTTAACTCCCATTTGGTGCAATAAACCGATAATTGATTTTAAGATATGACGATCGATTTACGTTTTAACATTTGTATTCCTAGTGCCATCATCCAAACCAACCAACACAAACTTCCGACTAACCCTGCGAAGGGGATCTCCTTCACTTCAGGAATGACAAGTGAAAATAATTCAAATTGAGCAAGTAGATATAAAAAGGCAGATATCATTCCAAAATTGGAGATCCAATTGGGAAATATTTGATTTTTACGAAAAACAATTGATACAAGGAACATCCATAAAATTGTAAAAAGTTGGCCTAAGTGTTCACCAATTAAAACCCCAAATAGATGGTGAATTGTTTGGAAATTGATGAGAACTGCTTGTTTCATAATCTCGGATGATTGTGGGTCAAAATATAAATTTGAAAGTATTGGCACAACAAATACCCAACGTAAGAGTCCAATCAACTGAAAAAACAAAGATGCAACTCCAAATATAACCGCCGTTAAAGATAACAACAGACTATTTTCTTTTGTATTCTGATACAAATGTATAAATGCAAAAAAAAGAGGGAGCCCTGAAATTCCAAAAAACCACCATGTCCACACTAAGGAAGAACCACCTTTCTGGAATTCTGACAAAATCAAGTCTGTTGGTTGTCTCAATATATCTGGATATTGAAAATTCATAATTAAAAGTGTATAAGGAATTTGTATAAGAATGGGTATAATGATTAACACTAGCCCAATATACGGATTCCATTTCATTGTTTCATTTTTCATTTTTTACCTCTAAAAAAATTCTGAATAACTAATTCCTGGTGTAGGATTGAGCTCAGTTGCGACTCCTTCCGCGGAAAGAACGATTAAACCAAATCGAAAACTAAGTCCTCTCCAAATCATAAATCGATACCCAAGTTCAAACATAATTGTATCTTTCCTTTGGTATTCCAAATTCACTCCTTTACCATAGGATACATATGTGTAAAAAGAGGAAGGTTGGATTGAATCCGATCCAAGATCCATTGGCAAAAACCAATAACCAACCCCTATTTTATAAAACTCTATTGTGATACCTGGATCAAAATTGGTTACATAATAACCAGCATGTACTGAATATTGGCCCTTTCTATATTCTCCACCGATGGAAGGTGCGCGAAAAAAGTTAATGGAAAATTCCTCATTGGAGAATTTTGAATTTGCTAAGATTGTATCTGTGAAAAGGAAAAACAAACATAGGTAATTCAAAATTTTAATTTTGAAGATTCGAATCATTTCTCTCTTATTGTAAGCGAATTAGGTAACTTTGTCGTCTCACCCCATTGGATGGAACTTCTCTTTTTCAAAAAATCGGTATATCCAAATGAAACGTATTATGATAAGATTTACCAATCAATGATTGGATCGATTTTATTAAGTGCAGGGTTCATCCAATCCTTGTTTTTGGGCTTGTATTTTTTTTTCCAAGGCGAGGGTAAAAAAGAGTACAGTCGGTATTTAGCATTTTTCTTTTTTTTTCTTTCCCTCAGCATGGCCTGCAACCTAATCTATTACTCAGGAAATTTAAATGAATTCCCACATTTAATCAATTTGGGATATTTTTTCGGATTCTGCATCGCTCCGCTTTTTTCATTTGTCGTAACTCGGTATTTTCTGATTCCAAAGGAACGTATTGATTGGGAAGGATTCACATTAGGAATTCCTGTTGTGTTTTTACTCTACCAAGCTCCTTTTTTCCTATTAAGCGGAGAAGACAAAATTTTATCTCTTACGAAGATTCAATCGAATGAAAGATTCAGTGAGACAAATATATATCAGATTTTAATCTTATTTTTTTCATTCTTCGTTTTCTTAAGAACATACATTCGCTTTCAAATGGAAATGGGTCAATTTTCAAAAGATCTCTATTGGGAAGGCAGAATATTTGCAAATTATCTTTTTTTATTACTCATTTGGCTTTGTTTCTGTATTTTGATTTGTTTCATTTTACCAGGTAAAATCTCTGAATCGATTTCGAATTTAGGGTTTTCCATTTGGATCCTTGGCTTTGCTTGGCATAGGGTTTATTTGGATAAAAAAGAATCACATGATCTTCCAAATTACCAATCTGAATCAGTAAAATACCAAAAGTCATATCTACCTGAAATTCAAATGATGGAACTTGGAAAACAATTAGAGATTTTACTTGATGACAAAGAATTTTTGTTAGATGGTGATTTAAATCTTTCATTCATTGCCAATAAACTTGGAATTTCTTCTCACACTACATCTCAGGTATGTAACCGATACTTTGGTAAAAGTTTGATCGAAATCATCCAAGAAAAAAGAATTGAACATGCAAAATATGCATTAAAACATTCAGATGAAACAATATTAAGAATTGGATTTGATGTTGGTTTTAATTCGAAAAATTCATTTATCAGAGTGTTTAAAGAACTAACTCAACTTACTCCATCAGAGTATCGTAAAAAACATAGATCTTAGCCGAAAGAATTTTGAAATAAATACTATCATTTCGACTAAGAAATACAATTGCGAATGCTTAATTCTTTGATTCCTTCAAACTGAATGCAATGGAAAAGGAGAAAATACAAGCGATCATTCCAAATGCAAACACAGCCGCATATCCAAAATGATCAGCAACAAATCCAGCAAGTGGCCCAGTCACTCCCAAGGCAAGATCGAAGAAAGCAACATAAGCTCCTAAGGCGACTCCCCGAAATTGTGGTTCCATGTTTTTAACTGCTTCCACACCGAATGCAGGGAAAACAAGTGAATAACCAAAACCTGTCAATGCAGCGCCTATAAACGCTATATAAGCGTGATTTGCTTGCCATAATAATATCTGTCCTATAATGGCGACAAATGAAAAAATGAGAGCAATTTTTTTCCCACCATATACATCTACAGTTCCAGCAAAAAAGATTCGAGATAGAACATAAGCAGTTCCAAATATCGCCATCACCCACTGTGCGTTTTCCCATCCCCTCTCTTTAAAGAGTAAGGTACTAAATCCAGCTATCCCAGCAAAAGATACAGCAGCAAATAGTAATCCAAAACCATGTTTCCATACTTTAGGAATTACTTGGTAAAAGGGAATTCTTACTTTACTTGCAGGAGGGATGGCAGGAACGGAAATGGAAATGATCCCAGCGATGACAGGAAAAAGAATCGCTAACATAACTCCACCTTGGAATCCTAATTGTTGAACCATAAAATATCCTAAAGGGGCAGAAATTGCAATTGCTCCATACATTGCCATGCCACTCCAAGCCATCACACGACCTGCGTTAGCTGGTCCAACCAAACCAACTCCCCATGAAAGAGCACCGGTGATTAGTAAACTTTCTGAGTAACCTAAAATAATTCTACCAAACAAAAGTGTGACAAGCCCCATATCTCCTGGTATCAAAAGAGGACCTAAATTGACAATACCAGAAATAACTGCAAAGAATAAACCTCGTTTGACTGCGACTTTGGGTCCTTTTAAATCCGAGATGGTACCGGAATGGTGACGAAAGAGTAAAGTTACAATTGATTGGGTACCAAGTATAATTCCGAGCCAAACATCACTATACCCTAAACTATTTCTGATAAAACCTGGAAGTGTTGCAATTGGAATTCCCACAGAGAAAAAACCAAAGAGCACTATGGACGCGATGATGATAATATATTTCATATACATTCCTTAAATTTTTTAATGTAAATAAACATGTGTTAAAAGAGCAGTTCCGTATAAACCAAGTCCATAAACAGTATGGATGGCAATATTTCGAATTCTAACTTGAAACGGTTTTGGAGTTTTTGATGCTGCTATCCCAATTCCCATAGCAGGTTGCATCAAAAACCAAGGTGCAATTATGGTCGATAGTCCTAAAAAAAAGGGCTCTCCGATGGAAGGATTTTCTAACCAATTTACTCCCCAGATAATGGGCAACAAACTAGCAAAAAAAATACCAATTGAATAATGTGAGATCCAACCAATGATACTCTCTCCTGGTATCACCGAAGATTTCGCAATTGGTGAGTGGAAGAATTTACCTTTTGCACAATGCCCAACCCATCTACCCAATAGGCCGAGATCTAAGGAGTTCACTTTAAATGTCTTTTGTAAAAAAAACCTCCATAGATCCATCGCCATCGTAGCGCCAATTCCAATTAAAATTGTCTGAATTGTTATACTTACCAAGTGATCCATGACAACCTCCTAATCAATAAATCATTCTATCATTCAATTGTTTTATTGAATGATAGAATGTCTATAGTTTTTTACAAAAAACTAAAAACTCTTGCCAGATAGGGAATCATTGATTTTCTAAGATTGGTATGAGAAGTTTGGAAACAATTCCCCGTATGAGCGAAATCGCGAATATGCTTGGAAACGAATCACGTTTAATTTTGCTTCAACTTCTGGCAGAAGGGGAAAAATCTGTAGAAACTCTTTCCGAAGAATCGGGAATCCCGGTTGCTAACACTTCTCAACACCTACAAGCGCTAAAAAAAGCAAATCTTGTCATCACAAGGAGAGATGGAAAGAGGATCTTATATCGCTGGGAATTAGGTCCGATGAAGGAACTTTTTTTGGCACTAGAAAAATTTGCAATTTATAGCACTGCCCAAGATGACCATTCAAACCTAAAATCAAAAGGCAGAAACTCCGACTTATCAACCTCTGAATTACAAAAAAAAATGAAAAAAGGAGGAATCCTCCTGATTGACGTCCGCTCGAAAGAAGAGTACAAAAAAGGGCATATACCAGAAGCTGTGAACATTCCTTATAATGAATTGGAAACATATAAATTTCCCAAAAACAAAGAGTTGATTGTTTACTGCAGAGGACCTTTGTGTTTATTATCGGTGAATGCTTTGAATTTTTTGAAAGCTCGTGAACTTAGTGTTACACGATATGGTGGAGGTTATCGAAATTGGGAATCTGGAGATATATAAAAGGAACAAATTTATAAATCATTTTCTAAAAATAGAAATTTTATTATAAACTTGTTCCGTTTCGTTATACTGGAATTAGTTCCAGTTGTTAGTTTTCGGTTTTGCAATATTCACTTTCATTTCACGATTGAGAATATTTTTTCCGTTTAAATCGCTGATAGCTTTGTCAGCTTCATTACGATCTTTCATTTCGATAAAACCAAAACCTTTTGATCCGCCAGTGTACTGGTCAGTGATGATTTTAGCAGAAGAAACAGAACCATGAACTGAAAAAAGTTCGTTAAGTTTTGATTCCGTCATTTCGTAAGAGAGGTTACCTACATAGATATTTGTTGACATGTGATGTCCTTATTAGTTTTATTTGACTCTGAAATTTTAATGGATTAGAAACAACTTTCCTGTAAGGAAATTAGGTAAAAACACAACGAAAATGCAGGGGAAAACTAATAAAAGAGATCAGAATGCAAAAAAGTGAGGACTACTTAGTGGTTAAAAAAACGATAATATTTTGAATCTGTTACCAAATTAATATTGGAGCCAATTTATAGCAACCTTATTAAACTTTTTTTCATTTAACAAAAGTTTTTTGAGTCTTTTTAATACTGATTGGAACGATTTTGAAGGCTTTCGGCTGGAAAATGAATCTTAAGATGATAAAACTCATCCAAAATTTCGACTGTAAGATTTCCTTTTAATTGGTTTAATCTTTGTTTGATACTTTTTAACTCTAACTTTTCATTAGGTGGTAAGATCGATTGATTTAGTACATTTCTTTGGTGAATATGGAATTCACCTCCATTCAGATCCAAATTCCAAATTGAATCACCCATCCCATATTTAATGTCATTTGTGCAAACTTCATATAACAAATAAAAAAGATTCAGAAAAGAATTTTGATTATTCCCAATAATCTTTACCTGATTAAAATAATTGGTAAACTCATCGGATGTTGAAAAATCAAATTCTCTTCCTACATCCGAATACCTTCTTAACAAAGTTAAGTGTAACCCAGTTACAAAATTTTCAAATATCAGACTAAGATCCTCAATATAAAGAAGTTGATTTCGGAGTGAATAAATAGTGGATACCACTCGATTGTATACTACATCTAATTCGGAGTTGATTTCTGTTTGTGTCTGAGTTAAATTTCTTTTTTTCTCCAAATATACTTTTAAATCAGTTAGATTTGCTCCCAATTGGTCGTGAACCATTAGCTGTAACTCGGCTCGTTGTTTAGACAATGCATTGATTGACTCTTCATATAAATGCCTTTCAATATTTGCTCTCGATTCTATCGCAAAAGCAAAATATTTGCTCAAAGAAGCAGATTGGAAACCTACATATAACAAATAACCGCTTATCAAATACAATCCGCCCTGAACTCCATAGTAATTAAAAAATATAGCCAAAAAACAAAATATGCCAAGAGCAAATAATGCAAGTGCCATAAAATAAAGACCTTGGGCCTCCTTTCTAAAACGATATAACAAATAAATTGAATAACCCATAAACAAAGAAAGATACACAAGAATATATACAAAATTTAGATAAGTTTGAATCGTTCTCGGTGCCAAAGGTGTGAATAGAGCAATCAGTGCACCAATATAAAAAGTATAATTGATAATCAAATTTCGATATGATTTGAAAAGTTCATTTAAGAACATCATCGAAAACAAAAAAGTAATTATATTGATATAATGTAACAAAATCGATTGGAATAAAAAACTTTGAACAGGAATAAAATATTCATATAACTTAGAATTTAAAAAAGGAATTCTAATTAAAAATGAAAAACAAACAACAGAAAAGTATAGAAATGCAAATTGTTTTGTATTCTGAAAATAAAAAAACAAATGGTATAAGGCGGATGCAAATATCAAACCAAACACAAATATTTCCGCCATCAAATTCTTATTTTTGAATATTTGCATTTGTTTAGGGGATGCGATTAAAAATTCACTCCTAGGTCCTCCATGGTAAAAATCTTGGTTCGCAATTTGTAATACAATGTCCAATTCAAGATTGTTAGTGATAATATCAATCGTAGAGTTGGTACGATCAGGAATCACCTCCTTTGGATTTGCAGAAACCTTCCCTTTTTCTTGTACTAAGTTGCCATTGATAAAAACTTTAGAAGATGTATGTAAATGAGAAAAATATATAACCAAATGTTTTGAAGTCGTTTCTTTCTGAATTTTAATTCGTTTTCGATAAGTAGCATAACCCTTTTCAGAGAATGTTTGGTTACCGAAACGTAAGTTAGTCCATGGCCGAAAATCAACAATGTAGGGCTTTAATATAGTTTGATTGGAATCAAAATCGTTTGGATCCAGTAACTGATTCCAATAAAATTCCCAACTGGACGATAAATTAATGGGAATTGAATTTTCCCAATCGGTTCCTGACAAATCAACATAAGAATCAAACTGATTTTTCTGTGGCAGTTTTTGATAACAATTCAATTGTATTGCTATCACTAAAAGTAGTATAAACCATCTTATAATCTTTATCATTATAAAATAGAATATTCTTGCACTTTCATAGCCAATTCAGATCGATTATGAACTTGTAGTTTTCGATAAATTGATTTCACATAACCTTGGACTGTGTGTTCACTTAGGTTTAAAAATTTTGAAACAAGAGGAATTGTTTTCCCTTTTACCAATAATTCTAAAATTTGTTTTTCACGATCAGTTAAATAAACCTTTGGTTTATCGAGTGGTTTTCTAAAGCTGGAAAAAACTCTTAAGGCAATTGTAGGAGTGATATAAGCACCTCCCTCTAACAAAACATCAATGATACTTTGGATTTGTCCCAGCTCTGATTTTAATAGATATCCCAAAGCTCCGTTTTTGATGGAATTAAAAATCATTTCATCGGAATTCATATTCGTTAACATAATCACTTTAATGTTTTCGTTTTTTTCCGATAGAATCTTAACAACTTCGATCCCATTGATCCCAGGCAACATGATATCTAAAAACAAAATATCAATACTTTTGAGTCGAGGATCCCTTAGTAAAATTTCTCCAGTTTGCCAAGTTAGAATTTCAGAAACGTTTTTTAATTCAGAAATTCGATCTTTTAATTCACCTAAAAAGTATTCGTCATTTTCTAAGATTCCAATTTTGATTTGATTTTTATCTTCAGGCAAATCCGATTTATGCGACATTCTCTGTAGTCCCTGCTAATGCTTCATAATACTTCCAAAATTGTTCATTGGGAGTTCTTTGGTCTTCTGAAAGTGAGAATTCTTTCTTTAAGCCGATTACATAAAACATTTCCACCTCCCCTTTATTTTTGGCATTGACCTTTCCTCTATATTCGCATTCAAAAACTTCCTTGATCATATCATATGTTGTTCCGCTGACATTAATTTTTCCTGGTGTTCCGGAAGATTCCATTCGAGAGGCCGTGTTGACTGTATCACCCCAAACGTCATATGCAAATTTTTTTTCGCCGATCACACCAGCAACAAGTGGACCAGAATGGATACCCAAACGCAATTCCCAGAATGGAAGCCCTTGGTCGGCTTTAATTTGTTTCATTAAATTCATAAACGCTTGGATTTCCAATGCAGCGAGTACGGAATCAATTGCATGTGTTTGATTTTGTTTCGGAATGCCACCAGCACACATATAACTATCGCCAATCGTTTTTAATTTTTCAAGTTTGTAACGCTCTGTGATTTTATCAAACTGAACAAAACAAGCATCCAAATCACGAATCAGTTCCTGCGGTGACAACACTTCTGCAATTTGAGTAAATCCCTTAAAATCAGTAAACATCACACTTACATTTTCATATAATACTGGTTCGGTGGCACCTTTCTCTTTTAATTCTTGTGCAATATCGTGAGGCAATATATTAAGAAGTAACTTTTCGTTTTTCCTTCTTTCTTCCTCAGCAATATTTTTTGAAACTTCCAGTTCTTTAAATAGAGTAGAACCATAGATAATCCCTGCCAATTGTTCAGCAAGAATTGATAACTTAGATATGTCTTCGACACTCAAATCAAGTTTTGTTTCTGAATTTGATAAATCCAGAATTCCCACTACTTCACCATTTAAAATCATAGGAATAAAAATAAATGAACGAATGTTACAAATTTCTTGGACCCACTTGTCATCTTCCGAAAGCCAACGTTCAAAACTTCCTATTCGATCCGGTATATAAATTGGTTTTTTTCTTCTAAGGGCTAATTCATGTGCACCTTGCCCTCCCTTAACAGGAATTTTCATCTCATAGATGCGTTTCTTTTGGAATTCAGTGACATTATCAGGAACTTCCATGTCAACGAAACGCAGATATTTTTTTTCTCCATCAGCAACTAACAAAGAATAATACATGATGTTAAAATTTTCTTTAACATACTTATGTACTTTTTTCATGATCAAATGAATATCCATTTTTTCATTCAAATTTTTGATCAAATCGTTGAGAGCAAGGATATCTCTTCTTTGTTTTTCGGTTTCCCTAAGTAGATGTACCCTTTGGATCACACCAGCTACCTGAGCGCAAAGTCTTTCGATAGATCTAGCTTCAGATTTTGAGATATTCAATCGATCCATAAAGTTAGAAAACAATATGATGCCGATGGTTTCATTATTCAAAACTAAAGGAACGTGCAAAAACGAATTTGCTTTTGCTTTTTCTCCAATTCGTCTATCAATTTCAAATTCGAATCGTTTGACTTGAGGAAGTAACATGCTTTTCTTTCGTTTCCAGACTAGATATGCAACTCCTCCAGATACATTCAATGGAATTCGTAAATCATTTACAAAGTTTCGCTGTTCTTCTGAAGTCTCAATGAATGCCTCAGCATACACACTTTTGATTTCCTCATTTTTTTCATCTAATAATAGCAACCAAGTTGCTAAAATCCCATATTTTTGATGTACATAATTTGCAATCGCATTGATGATTTTGGGTAACTCAGATTCAGAGTTAATTAAATTTGTTAGATGATTAATAGCTTCAGTTTCTTTTTTTGCATTTTCGGATTTGAGTAATGCATCATCTGTTTTAATTTTTTCTTCTGCTAGTGCTGCTATTGTTCTGTCCAACCTCACTGCCGTAGAACGTAAAAAAACGAAAGAAACAAGATAAAAGGCTAAAGCAATCGGAGATGCCACAAAAAATGCATGGTATATCGCAGCACTTAAAGGAAATTCATGCACAAGATTTAATACATAAAAGGACATCGATATTGGTATGAAAAATAGGATCATAAGAGAGACTCGATTTCCAATCAATGTGGCTTGACCTGAGGTTGGGATAGCTCCGAGTTTGATGATAAACAACGCAATCATTAGTGCGGGAATGAATTGTAATTCTCCAAATGTATATATTGGGATGCCCATTGTTGCAGGTAAATTGAGTATGATAAGTAAGTCTCCAAAAAGTAAAGATGCCACTATGAAGTTTGCCATCTTACTGTGCCTTTCCTTACGAATTTGTGTCCAATCCTTCAGAAATATGGCGATTCCCAAAAAACCTAAAATCCCAAATAAATTAAGGCCGATTCCGCCTGCAGAAATCCTTGTAAAGGGATGTTCATAAAACCCACTAAAAAAATAGGGAGTCCAAACAATTACGGATAAAACTAAAGATACTAGATCGACGACTCTAACTATCTTGGGTGATTTTTTATTATATAACGCATAACAAAAACGCAAATGAATTCCAGGTGTAAAGATGAAAAGAGTGTAAAAGATTTGTTCAATTCTTCTTGAGACAACTAGTGGTATGTCAAATTTAATGATCACCATTACGATGGTAAACGTTCCTGCTAAAAAGAAGGATATTGAAGCCAACATATTTAATTTTTGATCTGGGTTACTGCCTGCAATATAAATCGCCAAAGCAAATACAACTACACTAGAAAGAAGTGGGACTAAAAAATATGGACGGCTATAAGCTGTTAACTGAACATTGGGATGGAAATAAAAAGAAACAAGATATGCAATCAAAATGAGGACAGTCGTGATAAATCCTGACAAAAAATAAAATAATCCTCTTTGTTTGAATAACAGGTCGTTCAAATTCAAAAAATCTGATCGAAAAATTCCATATCCTAAAATTGATAGTGGAATAAATGCAAAACTACTTAGTGGGAATACCGAATAACCAACTAAACTAGGTAAGTTGGTGATTACAAGTAATCCACAGATATGTAAACCTAAGAATAATATTTTATTTTCTTGGAAATCGGATCTATGTTTTAACCAAAAATGGATCGATGCTGGACCAAAAGCAAAAAGATAGTTGATAGCAGAAAATAGTCCCCATACTTTTAGAGGAGTTTCAGCTATCGGATACTTTCCAAAAGAATAAATAAACCATTTTTCACTAAAATCGTAATGAGTTAATAATCCATAAATTGCAAAACTGACAGTGAGGATTGATATGATCCCGGTAAAAAATAAAATGCGATAGTTTTTATTCGTTAAAAAATAAGTTAAAAAAGAAGCAGCAGGCGATAACAATACCACTCCAACATAACCTATACGATTCCAAAACAATATGGTGGATTGATCTTGGACAACAGCTCGCATAAGTAATGCAAAACCCAATGAAACAAATGAAAAAGTAAAAATAATAAACGAATAAAGTAGAGGACGATTGTTCGTTCTCTTGATGGCAAGAATTCCAAGTATTGTAATTGCTAATCCAACAAACATTGTAAAAAAATTGGGAACAGCCCATGGAAGTTTATACCAAAAGTATTCAATGGCTGAGGGATGATTGGATAGTTCAGGAAGGGGGATCATGAAAGCCTCAATGGTATTATCAGTTTTGCCCGCAAAACAATTGTATTTGCGAAGAATCTGTCAGAGCCTTTCAAAAATGATTCCTTTGGAAATTAATATTTTATCAAATGATCCCCCCTATTTAGGGGGTTTTTGTTCATTGGATTTTTAGAAACTACTGATTTCAATTGTGCCATCCATTGTTATTTTGGTATTAGGAAAACAAAACGACTTACTTGGTTCCTGGTGATACCATCACTCATTTCACTAACAGCCATTATACCTTAATCGAATCATCCTGTATCTTCAGAGACGGAAGATACAGGAACAAGTTGGCCAAGTGTTCGAATTTCTAATCGATGCCAGCGACCATCCCGATCCAGAAGTTGTTCTTCTTCCCCTCTTCAATGGACCCAGTGTTCCTTCCCGAGGCCATTGGGAGTATGAGAAACCCATTGTTATCCCGTTACAGAAAGTAGGATCCGCCAATGGAATTGAAAAACGATCGGGATTCTCTGGAAAAATCTGAAATTTAATATTTGACACAATTGACTCAGTTTATTTATAACGAACGTGCGATATAAAATGTGAGCTTCCCCCAAGTGGTAAAATTGGCATTTGGATCCCATCACATGGAAAAAGGAGTTGGATATGTTTCTCTTAAACCGAATGGGCAAACAAAAGAAAGGGGTTACTCGTGAACCTTCCTCCAATACCAAACACATAACAATCAATGGAACCAGAATTGAAGCCCTTCGGAATGAAAACATTCTGAGTGCAGCACTACGGCTAGAAATCAATTTTCCAAATAGTTGCCGGGTAGGAGGATGTGCAACTTGTAAGTGTCAACTTATGGATGGGAAGGTGAAAGAACTCACCGAAACTGGGTATTTATTATCAGATGAAGAATTGGATAAACGTTATATCCTTGCTTGCCAAAGTATCCCCCAAACCGATGTTAGTGTACGAGTAGAAAACAAAACTTCTTATTCAGGAACAGTCATACAACAAAAGATTTTAACTGATGAAATCTGCGAAATCTCAATCCAATTGGATACAAAACTTTCTTTCAAAGCAGGCCAATATGTTTCCCTGTCGATTGAAGGTATGGACGCAGAAAGAAATTACTCCATCGCAAATGCACCCAACCAGAAACAGATTGTTAAGTTTATTGTACGTAAAGTTCCCAATGGAAAATTATCAAATTACATTTTGAATGAAAATTTACTGGGAAAAAAAGCAAAACTCAAAGGACCATTTGGCAATTTTTATCTTAGAGATTCCAAAAAACCAATTCTAATGGTTGTTGGAGGTAGTGGACTTGCGCCAATCCTTGCTATGTTAGAGGAAGGAATTTTGAAAGGCACCAAACGGCCGCTCACCTTACTTTTTGGCGCTCGTAAAAAAGAGGATTTATACAAGATCAGTGAAATCAAAAAAATTCAAAAAGTTTGGAAAGGGAAATTTACTTTTGTTCCTATACTTTCTGAAGAACCAGCTGGTAAAAGTTGGAAAGGGGAAAGAGGTCTTGTCACATCAAAAATCAAAGACCATCTAACAAAATCTTCTGAAATTTATTTATGTGGACCTCCACCAATGGTTGATTCTGCGACAAATGAATTGCTAAAACTGGGAATTCAAAAACAATCAATCTATGCCGATCGATTTACAACCATCGATCATAGTCTAAGTTTGCAGATCGATGACAAAAATAGTAGATACAAAGCTGGTTTGTTTGATTATCTAAAATTCTTTTTGTTTCATGTTGTAGGACTCTCATCGGTTGTTAGTATCCTAATGGGAGGTTATTATACTACCATTGGATTTTTTTCCTTACTCTTGTTTTATCTTGTTGGAGATGCAATTTCAGGTGATGACAAAAATACTCCCAATTATACAAAACCTGAAATTCTAACCTTCCAACTTTGGATGGCATTACCTATCTTAACTCTTATCTTTTTTTGTTCCATTTGGACTGTGAGTCCCACTGATACTTTTGGTTTTGGAGCTTGGTTAACACAAATAATCGGATACGATTTTAATTTTGCAAAATTGAATACATCTTCCCTTGTCCATGTTTATGCGATCATTTTTACTGGTTTGATGATCGGACTCGTTGGAACCATTACTGCACATGAATTAACCCATCGAACTTGGGACCCAATTTCCATGTTCATTGGCCGTTGGTTATTGGCATTCAGTTTTGATACCATCTTTTCGATTGAACATGTGTATGGTCACCATCGTTATGTTTCCACTACAGAAGACCCTGCCACTGCTCCTCGCGGTAGGAATGTATATTACCATATCCTTGTTTCCACCATCAAAGGCAATATCAGTGCTTGGAAAATTGAAGTTAAACGTTTGAAACGTAAAAATGTTTGTACATTATCATACCACAATGTTTTTCTAAGAGGGCATCTGATGAGTGTTTGTTTGGTTGTGTTAGCGTATTCACTTGGCGGAACCCCTGGTATGTTCTTTTTTATCCTTTCTGGATTATTTGGGAAAAGCCTTCTTGAAATTGTAAATTATATGGAACATTATGGAATGGTTCGATTGCCAGAAGAGCCCGTACAACCAAGACACTCTTGGAATACAAACAAACGAATTAGTTCTTGGACAATGTTTAATTTAACACGCCACAGCCACCACCACGCACAAGGAGAAGTTCCTTACCAAGATTTAAGACCGTATCCCAATGCACCTATGATGATCAGTGGTTATTTGACAACGATTGTAATCGCGCTCATACCACCTTTATGGAATTATCTGATGATACCAAAGGTTAAGGAATGGGACCAAAAGTTTGCAAGCTCCGAAGAATTGGAACTGATAAAAATTGCAAATCGTAACAGTGGAAACTCAGAGTTTCTAAACTCAAATCACAATCAATCACTCTTACAATCGAAAGGATGAGATAGTAAAAAAATTAAAATGAATTACGATTGTTTGGAATCCCAAGTGAGTAAATCACCCAAATACCTTAATCCTTCAAACAGATCAATCCAAGGAGTGTGTTCGTCCCCTTTGGATTTTAAAAATAAAACTCCGACAAAAAAAGCAAGGAAGGCTTTACCACCCTTGCCTTCTGTTTCTTTTGGAAAAAATCGATTGAGTGCACTTTCATAAGCAATAAAAGAATCTTCTACCAATTGTATTAATTCTTTAGATTCGGAATGTTGTCTTTTGATATCAACAGCAAGTAACATCAAATTCAAAAAATGTCCTTCTTTTCCTGAAACAAAATTCACGATATCGATAATACTCGTCGTTTCTTCCGATAACTTTTGGATTGCCTCTGCATCTGTAGTCACTAGATGTTTTGCCATTGAAGAAAACAAGGCTTCTTTTGTTGGAAAATAATGATACAACGTTCCCGTTGAAACACCCAGTTCTTTTGCAAGTTCTCTCATCGAAACAGAAGCTACCCCTTTGGAGACAAAGATTGGTAGGGATTTGGAAAGTAACTCCATTCGATACAAATTATGATCTACAATCTTTGGCATAAAGACCACCTAAGCTAATCTCAGAATCGATTTTCCATTGAGATAAATCCATTTCCAATGGCCTTTAAAAATCGACGAGACAACAGGGTTATTTTAATTCTACGCCAAAGAACATCAAGCGAGAATCTTCTCTTAAAAAATTACCACTTACACTCACTTCGTTCCGCATAAAGTCACATTCAAATTGGATTATGGTACCATTTCTTTCAAAACTTAATTTCCAGAAATTTTTTTAGCAACTTTTGATGCTGAAACTGTCTAATATACGAACCATAATTCACGTATTTAACTACATATCAGGAGCAGAATATGCCTACAACGATGAAAGAATCAAATACAAACAAAGCGGAAGAGAACAAAGAAGCTGTTGTTACTCTGATTGAAGGAGATGGAATTGGACCTGAGATCATCCAACAAACAATCCGCATTTTGAATGAAGCAAAATCTTGCCTACAATTTGAAAAAGTAGAAGCTGGTTCATCGGTTTATTTATCAGGCATACTCTCTGGAATTGCTGAAAATGCTTGGGATACGATTCGCAAGTATCCAACTATTTTAAAGGGTCCGATCACCACTCCCAGAGGGAAAGGATATAAAAGTTTAAATGTTACCATTCGTAAAACATTAGGATTATATGCAAATGTTAGACATGCCAAAACATATGATCCCTTCATCGCAACGAATCATCCCAATACCGATATAGTCATCATTCGTGAAAATGAAGAAGATACATATGCAGGAATTGAGCACCGCCAAACACTTGAAGTTACACAATGTTTAAAATTGATCACAGTCCCTGGTACTGAAAAAATTGTGCGTTATGCATTTGAGTTCGCAAGATCAAATGGAAGAAAAAAAATCACATGTATGGTAAAAGACAACATCATGAAAATTACAGATGGGTTGTTTGCCAATATCTTCCAAACTGTCGCGAAAGAATACCCTGAAATTGAAGCAGAAAGTATGATCATTGATATAGGCGCAGCATTACTCGCCAATCGACCCCAAAAATTTGATGTGATTCTTGCTCCGAATTTATACGGTGATATCCTTTCGGATATTGCAGCAGAGGTTACAGGTTCTGTTGGTATGTGCGGATCAGCAAATATAGGAGATTTTGTGTCGATGTTCGAAGCTGTTCATGGCAGTGCACCTGATATAGCAGGCAAGAATATTGCAAATCCAACTGCCGTGATTAAAGCTACCGTCATGATGTTAACACATTTAGGCAAAACGGAAAAAGCAAAACTCATTAGGAATGCAGTCTTAAAAACAATTGAAGATGGTTACCGAACTGCTGATGTATTTCAAAATCAAAAAAATACAACACTTGTTGGAACAAAAGAGTATGGAGACGCAATCATTGATAGGCTTGGAAAAAATCCGGAAATACTTTCTGCAAGTGAACTTGTAAAACCAAAATCATTCACTCTCAGTTTACCTACTCAAAAAGAAAAAAAAGAATTAGTGGGAGTTGATATTTTCTTAGATATACCTAGTGATCGTGATCCAGATGTTTTAGGAAAAAACATTGAGGTCATCACCGAAAACTTTTTACATTTAAAAATGATCACAAACCGAGGAGTAAAAGTTTATCCAAAAGGACAAAAAGAAACATTTTTAACTGATCATTTTCGATGTCGATTCATATCACCTAACGGTGGAAAAATCCAACATAAAGATATTACAGCCGTTCTAACCTTACTCGAATCAAAAGGATATGATTTTATCAAAACAGAAAATTTGTATGAGTTTGATGGAGTTCCTGGTTATTCCTTGGGACAAGGAGAATAAGTAGTATTACGTTTCACAATGAAACCTTAAGTCACAAATCATCTGGTGACTTAAGGTTTGGGAATTTTCTACTATTTTGACTCAAAAAGTTTTTCTAAAGGTAAAAATACATCACGACTGATTCCTAAAGGCATATAAAACTCAATGTGATCTACAAATTTAGCGGAACCACCATACACTTCAATTGCAACTGATGTTTTCCCAGATCCATTTGTTAGCATTTCCTGAAACTTCGGATAAACTTTTGTAGGGGCAAGGAAGTAAGAGAATACATTCTTAAATGGAAACGTGGTCGTTAGACAATCAGATTGTGGAATTTGGAAGGTAACAAATTTTGATTGAATTGATTTGATTTGGTTTTCAGTAATTCCTGACATACGACATCCCAAAATTGATCTTAAGTTTTCAGGAGGAGTGCCTGGTGGATCCAAATAAATTGCCAAACTATTACATTCAGTAATCCCAATTGATTCCCATTCCTTTTGGAATTTTTCCCAACTCTGGTTTAAATTTTGATATGGACCTTTATGAGTGTAAATAAAGACCTCTACTGGTCCGAAGGATTGGTCTTTCACTTCAATAGTTTTAAATCCACCCATATATGCATAAAAAGAAATACCGATAAAGATAAGTATTCCCAATACAATGCCAATTGTTTTCATCAATTTCATTTGATTCCCTTTTTTATTCCGATGATTTTTTGCAAATGAGACGGAGATTGCAAAAGTTGATCTTGTGTTTTTTTTCTTTTTTGTCAATAAATTTTGAAATCCAATTTGTTAGCTCTGTCTAAACAATATTCGTATCTCTGATTGAATTTCGGGAATCCAGTAACCTTTTGAAAGTTTCCTTTCCAACAGATCCAATTTCCATTCAAAAAAGAATCCAATCAATCGATCCAGTCAAGTATGGTAGTTCAAGAAACTATATTGATGGAGAAGTTTCATTATTATCACCTTACATTGCGAGAGGATATATCTCCACCAAACAGATCTTCGAACATGTATCTTCCTTGGAATACAAACCATATCAAATTACAAAATTTGTTCAAGAATTAGCCTGGCGCGATTATTTTCAGCAAGTTTGGCGAAATAAAGGAGAACACTTATTTCAAGATTTAAAACAAACACAACCAGGAATAAGGCACTACAAAATTCCGAAATCAATTTTAAGAGATCATGTTCAAACTGGAATCCCAGGGATTAACAGAGAGTTAAACGATTTTTACGAAACTGGTTATCTTCACAATCATGTAAGAATGTATATTGCCTCACTTGTGTGTAATATTGGTGGTGCCTACTGGAAAAAACCTTCAGAATGGATGTATTATCATTTGTTAGATGCAGATGTAGCAAGTAACACTTGTAGTTGGCAGTGGGTTTCTGGTTCATTTAGTTCAAAAAAATATGTAGCCAACCAAGAAAACATCAACAAATACCTAAAAACGAATGACCATGTTACTTATTTAGATCGTAGTTATGAAGAAATCCTTGAATTCAATATTTATCCCAAAGAACTGGAGGAATTATTTGATTGGGACTTAACGTCTGTTTACCGAGAAACTGAAAATTGGATCGAATCAAAAATTTGGAACCCAAATCCAGATGAACACATATATTCCAACTCAAATCCAAACTTCCCTTTGGATTTGGATCCTTCGTTACCAGTGTTAATATATGATTTTTACAATCTTGATCCGAATTGGAAAAAAGACATTCTAGCAAATCGTATTTTTATGTTACGCCCTCATTTTTTTAGAAAGTTTCCTTCGTCTCCCAAAACTATGGATTTTGTATTTGCTCTCGCAAAGAATATACCAAAAATCCAATTTTTTTGGGGTGAATGGGAGGATCTACTACGCCAATTAAATTCAAAACGGCCGGAAATCTATTGGAAAGAACACCCAACTAACAAAGAATATATCGGTAAAGAAGAGGAAAGAGATTGGATTTTTTCTGAAGTTACAGGATACTATCCTTCCTTTTTTGCCTATTGGAAAAAATGTGAAAAAATTTGGGATCGTAAAAATTTACCGAACCAACCAAATTTGTTTTAAAAATCAATCCATCTCACTTGGGAGAGATTTACTTGCACTTTTCTCAAACTGTAACATTCTTTCTTTCGTAATGCCAATTAAGTTATGAGTTAAGACCAATGTATCTCCCAAAAAGTCAGGTGCAAGACGGATTTCAACGACTCGGTACCAAGTTTCTTTTGGTGGTATCGAAAACGCATGGTTTACACATAAACATTTGAATTTAAATCCAAAACTATGTTCCACTGGCATCGCGGAGTGTGGTGCTGCAAAAAAATAAACAGGGTTTTCTGTTGGATTCTTCATCACCAATAAAAATTGTTTTTTTGAACCGGGTTTTAAGACCAATTGTCCATTCGGAATTGGGTCACCAAAGGGAGCGCGTTTTCCATCTTGTACAGTACCAGTTGTCCAGAGTGCTAAAGTTTGTGCTCCTCCAGGTTCTCTAATTTCCATTTCCAAAGGTAAGGAAGTGTATGCCCACCTAACATCAATTTTCACTTTGTTAGATGGGATGGGATTGGTAACAACAACTTCGTTGTGTTCATGAATCGCTGGATCTACTTTTTCCTCACAGGAATGAAACAAAAGTATCAAACCAAAAACAAAACAAAGTATAAGTCGTTGTTTCATCCTAATCAAACCGAAATCCTTACTACTCTAAATTTAATTCCAATGTTGAGAAATCTAGATTATCTGTTTTTTTAGAATTGATTAGATAAAACTGTTTCCCTTTCACTTGTAAGGTAACAAATTCTTGGAAAATTTTCTCAGTATTATTTGGATCGGGATTTTTCACTAAGTTACAATCCCTTCCACACCCGTTACAATCTCCGCCACCATAATCTAAGAAGTTTGTAAACGTTTGTTTTCGTAAAAACCCAAAGATACGAAGTTGGATTTTTCCAGGATTCATCTCTTTCACTTCATAATTTCCTAAACCATAAAACCGATTTGAACTTTCCTCTCCGGCATCATAATTTGTCCTAGCTGTTGAACCTTCTAAAAAGAATGTCCCATCCGAACGCAATCGAATTGTCCAATCAGAAGAAGTAGGAGGATCCATATTCTCTTCCATCGCTACTTGGTTTTCTGCACCTGCAGGTTGGTCGACAACTGCTTCATCACCTGAAACTGCATAAACTTCTCTACCTGTTAAACCTCGATTCAAAACCATACGAAGTGAAGATTTTGAAAATGAATCAAAATTCTTTGCAGCAGTGTCTTTGGATTTTGGAAGAGTATCCATGGCAAACCAATCACCATCATGACCAAAACGAAGTTCTGATAACACAATTCCTTTCTCTGTCAAACCAGGATAAATCTCTTCCACTTTCATTGTTAGTTTTTTACCTTTAAAAGTTGAAGGCAGTTGGATTTCTTGGCTACCCATTGTATCTTCTACATTGATTTTAGCGGAATAACCATCGTCACCAGTTAATAAAAATGTTTTGACTCTACCATTTTTGATACAATGGACATCGGACCTTTGGTAACCATTCCAAACTTTAATGACAGAAATCTTTTTTGTATCCGCAAAATCAAAGTTAAATGTTACGCCAACTCCACCTTTGACTGATGCATATCCATTTTCATATTTCGAATCAAATAGATTCATTACAGAATATGTTGGCTCAGGTGATGCAGTTTCTGATGCAGTTACTGTTCCCGAAACAATTTCTGGTGTATAAGTTCGATATGCTTTTTTGGCATCATCGTAAAATTTGACTGCCTTTAGGCATATATTTTGGTTTCTTTGAAAATTCAAAGTCACCGATCTTGCTTGTACAACTGGATCAAAAATAACTTCCGAGTTCGATTTTTCGATGTCCGTACTTGCATACACTTCATCAAAGTTTACATAAGCAGCCACTCGGTCTTTAAATTGTCCATTACAAGATTCGATGGATACTTTCGTTAATGGGAATGCATTGTCTGCGTAAAAATGCAATTTAACAAATTCTGCACCTGGCTCAGCCTTCCATTCTTTGCCATCTAACACCAAAAAGGGGAGACCATTCTCCATAGATGTGGATGTCACCATTGAAAAATGGAGTTTTTTCCCACAATTGACAGCGAATGTCACCATTAGAATCAAAACAAAAAATAGACTGGATTTGAGTTTCATTATTGGTCCTTTGAAAATGTGGATTTAAAAGAACCCATTGTACGGAAAAAAGGCAAGAAATTTTTTATGGGGACGTATCTTTTAGAACCCTTTCCCAAGTATCTTGGTTTAATGCACCAACAACCCATTTACCATTCACCCAAAATGTAGGGATTGAAGTGACTCCAAGTTTTTTTGCTTCTTCCAAGTCCTTTTTGACTAGGTCTAGGTATTTTTTTGTTTCTCTTCGTGAATCACATTCAGACCAAATACTCGATTGGTTGGGTATTGGAACTTCAGACTTGATCATCGTTTTTGCATTGGCATAAAGGTTTTGCATATGTTCTGTAAAATGAACTGGATCATTTTCCCACAAACAACGTGACACAACGAGTGGTGCTAAACTTTGGTCTGTATCACCATCCAATGGAAAATCTTTATGGATATAATGAATTTGATTTTTGTATTTTGTTAGAAGTTTTTTCGTATGAGGGAAGGTTTCTTTACAAAAACTACATAAATAATCGCTCCACTCGATAATCACCCATTTTGAATTGGGTTGGCCAAATTGAGGTGAGAATGAAAGATTTATTTTGGAAAGTAAACTTGCTCTTGATTGGTCAAAAGGTTTTTGTTTTATACTTATATTCGTTTTTTGAAAGATACGACTCCAAACAATGCGGATACGAATCATTTCGCGCAAGCGATCAATTGCATCTGTATCCTGTATCGAACTTCGTAACTGTTTTTTCTCCGAACCCCAATAACGATTGATGTCCATTTCAGAAACAAGTTTTTTCTCAGTCTCCTTCCATTCTTGTAATGTATATTCAAGGCTCTTCGCTTTCTCATTCAATTGGTTTAAATGAATTTCTGAAGAAAGTGTTTCCTTAATCAACTCTTCAGAAGGTAAGGATTCTGGTAGATACCGATTTTCCGATATGGTTTCAGAACAAGAAAAAAAGAAGAAACATAAAATGACTATGGGCACAATCATAATCCTAAGATCTGTAGTAAATAGTCTCAAGTATTTTTGTATGCTGAAGATTGTTTTTTTGATTGAAAGGGGTAATTGTATCCATTCTGATGAGTCTCTTGTATGAAAATAAAAATCCTATCGCGCTTAGTGCAGTTGTTTGCTCTGTATCTCTTCTTTACTTCGCTTTATGTTAGTTTAGGCAAAATCATCACCATTCAAACTGGAACCAAAATATTTGGTAAAGTTATATCATCTTACAAAGAAACAGATTATTCTACACAAACAGGTAACAAACGTTACGGTTCGACCCACTACATCCTAAGACCAATTATCAAATACCAAGTGAATGGAGAAATATATGAATTTCATGGCAAAATTTTAGGGGAAGTGGGCAATCATTACCAAATCGGACAACCAGTTCCTTTATATCTCTCTGCAGACAACCCAGATTATGCCATTATCAATTCTTTTTACGAATTATGGTATGAGCCTTTAAGGAATTTACTCTTTAGCATTGTCTTGTTTTTAATAGGAAATTTTTTTGCCAAAATCCTTTCCAAAATAAAAGATACGATTGTAAATTGATTCAATCCAGAAACCCATTTGCATCGATTTTAAGGATCTGATACTTTCAAAAATGTTACCATTTAAAAATTTTCAAATCGGATTGGCAATTCTACTCTTTTGTTTCCTACCCAATTCAATTTTTTGCCAAAGCAAAGATATGGTTAAATTAGAATGGTATCATTATATCATCCTTTCTCCTGTTCTTGTCATCGACGCAGTTAAGAAAGGTTACCATAGTATTGAAAACCAAATCGACAACTTCCGCGAATTCCAAAGTTTACCTGAATTACACAAAGCAGTCATACAATCCGATCTAGATAAAATAAAAAAAATTGTTACTGCAGGTGCCAACCTAGAAGCAAAGGACAAAAACGGGGAAACTGCTCTATTCTATGCTCTCGATAGAAACCGAGTGAATATCGCACGTTATTTAATTCAAAATAAAGCAAATGTAAATGTTTTTAATATTCATGGACGCCACTTAATCCATCCTGCCATCAAAAACAATCAATATGATTTAATCAAACTTATGTTAGATTATGGATTAAAGCCAAATTTTGATGGGAGTGGACCTACGACCTTAACTCTCACAACAAATCTTAATCCTAACAATTTTAAACTCATTCGACTCTTTGTAGAACAAGGAGTAAATATCAATGCAATTGATAAAAACCACTACTCAGCCCTCATGTATTTAACATTAATTGAAAATCCAAATCTAGAAATTGTTTCCTACATGATGAAGAAAAAAGCGGATGTGAACGCCGAAGATAGTTCAGGCAGATCAATCCTTCGTTTACTCATTGAAAGAAGATCTCAGAATTTAAATTTAGTCAAAATCCTAATCAAAAATGGTGCAAACGTCCATTCCAAAGATAAAGAAGGACAATCAATTTTCGATTTTATCAACCAATACTATGATGATCCCAAAACCAATGAAATCGTTCTATATTTAAAAACATATAAAAAAGGAAGTCGATAGCACTCAATTAAATTGATCGATTCACCCATAGTGAATTCATAAGACAATCTAACTTTAAATTGGTGGATTAAAGATACTTACTTTTTCTGATCCATTTGAGAACGAATTTTTCCAAAGTTCATTTTAATAAAAAATCTTCTTAGGTTTCGCAAAAAATATTCTCGCTAAATAAAATAAGTATGCTCTCTTTGGTCCGAGGTATTTCTAATGAAATTGATTTTTTCAAATATCAAATGGATCATGTTAGTCTCTGGACTCATCACATGTTCAATGATTTTATCTGCATTACATCCTAACCTGGGTCTAACATTGACTTTTGGAGAAACAATGGATGGAAATTTAGCAAACATCATCGTTCGCAATTGGGGAGCACTTATTGCCATCGTAGGTGGTATGTTAGTGTATGGAGCATATCATGAACCAAATCGTAATTTAGTTCTAGTTGTTGCTTCTATTAGTAAAAGTATTTTTATACTTTTAAATTTAGTTTATGGACAAGCTTATTTAGCGAAATCAAGTCCCGCTTTGGTTTTTGACTCTTTATTGGTGATTATCTTCGTTTCCTATTTAGTTTCTAAATCGTCAAAATAATCATCCATCAGACTCAATAATTTTCTTTGCAAAAAAACGTGGATCATAGTGCCTCATGCTCATTAATGAGCACCTTGATCCTTTATTTTCGATTCATAGCTTGGTCCAAAAATTGATTCAGTGGATACACAAACCGAAACAATTTTACAAGATCCTCACTGCTCAGTTTAGAAGTTAAATCTCCATTCTTTAAATTTTTTGCCACTGCAAACCCCTTATACTTTAGGGTCTCAATCATAGGATGATCTTTGGCAAAACCTCTTGGAACCGTTTTTACCTTCTCTGCATAAAATTCTTTTCCAAATGTATCATAAAATTTCGCATCATTTATAATTTTTAGAAATCCTTTTGAATCGTTAGCAATTCGATCTCGAATTTTATATAATGATTGTGCATCGGGTTGGTAACAACCTCCGCCTAACAAAGAACCATCAGGTTCTATATGGAGATAATACCCAGTTCCATCTATCTTTCGATTCCCACCTCTCATAAAAATCCCAAAGTGAGTTTTATAAGGACTTTTATCTTTGGAAAAACGTACATCTTTATAAATTCGAAAGATACAAGATTTTGGATCTATACCTTTCACAGAACTATCAAATTTTTCTATCCCAGATAATAAGGCACCAGTATAGGATAATAATTCTTTTTGTATCTCGTCAAATCTAGATTTATTCTCTAAAAACCAATCTCTCTTATTATTTTTTTTAAGATCCGATAAAAATTGAATAACTTCAATACTTAATTTCATATCTATCAATTCCCTTACATAAATTTATTATTGGAATCAAATCCAAAATAATGAACTGAGACAAACTGTATCCTCTATTCTATGCAATGGAAAGAGGATCCCCTTTCCACTTCAAGTAAAACATAGAGTAATTAGTTTTCGAATTTCTCAATTGATTAAAAAAAGATTATTGTGGAAACACTACAATACAGAGGGTTTTGAAAAGGTAGAGATATAAATAAAAGAAAAAAAATTTGCCAAGTATTTAAAAAGGAAATTCACATAGGGAAAATTCCCTATGCAAAAGAAGTTAATTTACTTTTTCTTTCCAGCTGCTTTTTCAACAACGGGAGTTCCTTCTACATAAACACAATTCAAGAAAAGAAAAACTCCATGTTTTCCCTTGATTGTTACGTCTTTCAAACCAGTAGCACCCGGAGCATAACTCAAAGCATCACGCGCTGCTGCTGCAATATTTTGATTGTACCAAGTATTATTAAAAAGTGAAAAACCACATTCACGACCTTCTACTGTACCTGTTCCAACAACTTCTAGATTTGATGGAGCTTCTAAAGATACTTCTTTAAAATTTCCAACTTTATAGGAACAATTAACAACAAAAGCGACTGCTAAGATAGATAACCATTTCATATTCATATTTTTCCTTACCTATTATTTAAGCTTTCTAAGTTGTGCGCAAGCGGAAGTAAATCCTGATTCCCACTTTAAACCAACATTCTGATTTTTGACATTCCCTTTTGCTTTTGCATCTGCAAAAACATCGTCATAAATCCCGATGATTATCGTTCCACATTTTTCACCTAACACTGTATCCGATAATTCTGCTGAATCATTTTCTGCTGGTACTAAGTAACCTACTTTTCCAGCAGTCACACAATTTGACAGTAAAACGAGTATTCCAAATAGAAATATTTTTTTCATTTTTGTTCTCCTTAATTTCGTTATATGGGGTTATTATCTAAATCATGTAAAGAAAATAAATTAAGTATCTGAATTTCTTCCAGAGTGATTCCAATATTCGAAACTAACTTAGAAACAAAGGGTCAAAACTAACAATGATTTGCACATTGATAAGGTGAATCATGTTCTGAACGAACTGTCTCGATTCGCCTCACGTTCTCATCACACGAATAAAAAACAACTTTAGGCCTCAAAAGTAACAGAATTT